>NZ_JAJEPR010000050.1:0-17948 GCF_020686945.1 Fusicatenibacter faecihominis
TGCGGGAGCTGCTTTGCAGCGGAGCAATTCGTAGGCATCAGTTGGGGGCAAAAGACCTTTTGACCCCAACATCATCATAATATCATAGTTACAGAATTTCTGACTTACTCTACATCCAGTCTTCTGTAGTTGCTCGCAACATCGTCTTTAAACTGTGCAATTGCTGCATCTTTATCAAGCTGTCCATTCAGATAAAGATCTACGTTGTTCAGCATCAGATTGCCGATCGTATCATCATATTTTGTTACGATATCGGTATTGATCTTGTCCATCTGATCGGAGAAAAATTTAAAGGTGTTCTGACCTGCACACCAGGATTCTTCATAACCGCTGTCTGCAATCTCTTTATTTACGGATTTCAGGCTGGTGTAGTCGCCTTTATCATTCGCATACTGAGTCAGGAAATCTTTGTTGGTGCATACGAATTTGACATACTCTGCTGCCAGTTCTTTATTCTGGCTTTCCTGATAAACGCCAAGGTAAGAACCACCGTTAAAGTAAGCTGCCGGCATGGAAGCAATTCCCCAGTTTCCTTCAGAATCCGGAGCTCCGGTCTGGATGACATACTGAAGTCCCCAGGTCGGTTCTGCATATCCGAAAACAGAATCATCCGCACAGGATGCATACCATGCTTCTGACCAGGTGTCAATCTTTGCGTCATAGTCGTTATCTCTTACGGTTTTGGCAAGATCAAAAAATTCCGGAATATAATCATCCATCTGGAATTTATTTCCATCTACCCAGGCAACGGATCTCATGCCATAGTTTGCAAACTGCCAGAGATCCTTATAGCTTGCGAACATATGAGTCTCGCCGTTGCTGCCCTCTTTCAGTTTTTCAGCTACATCCAGCATACCTTCTGTAGTAGAAAGCATCTCGGAAATTTCATCGGGATCATCGGTTCCCAGATACTTCTTCGCGAGGTCTCTCTTATACCAGAAACCACCCGGCGTTGCCTGATAGCTCAGAGCCTTTACATTTCCATCGCTGTCGGAACCAAGCTTTACGGTATAATCTTCCGAATCACTCACATCAATGTTATACGGATCATCCGTCAGAGTTTCCCAAGCATCAGACTCAATATAGTTTTTTACTGTCTTTACATCTGCATAAAAAACATCCGGTCCCTCGGTGCGGTTATCTACGATGGTCTGCATTTTCGTGTCGTAATCAGTTCCGATCATGGTGTAATTCACGGTCACATTCGGATATGCTTTCTCAAAAGCTTCAATCTGATACTCAGGGTCCGTCGTCCAGCCCCAGACTTCCAGCGTTCCGCTTAAGTCTGTGTTCGTCTCTGCCTCTGCCGCACTTCCAGTCATTGCCATACCGAAAGCCATAACCCCTGCCATTAAAAGTGCCCATTTTCTTTTCATGATACCATCCTCCTGTTAATATAAATTTTTTTATTATTTTTATGAAACCGCTCCCATTTTTGAGTGCAGACTTGGGAACGTTCCCATTTTCAAGAAAAACTAATATTTTGTTGCGATTTCATACCCTTATACGGTCTCTTTTTCGATCAGAACCGCTTCAAATTTTTTAAATTTTGCATAATCCTGATTTTTTTCTATTTTATTTACGATTGCTTTCGCCGTGTATTCAGCCATCGCATCCAATGGCTGGCCAATCGTGGATAAATGAACCTGCGATTCATAATTGACAAACTTGGTATTATCAAAGCCTAAAACAGCAAGCCGGTCAGGCACTGCTACTTTGGCCTCATATAACCCCTGCAGAACGCCGTAGGCCATCAGGTCAGTCTCACAAAATAAGGCATCAATGCCAGATTCAACAATTTGCTGCGTAAGCCTGTAGGCATTTCCATAATCACGATTTCCAAAAAATTCTTTTTCAATCGTGCATCCTGCTGTCTCCATGCATTTTTTAAAACCTGAGAATCGTTCTTCTCCTTCCCAGAAGCTTCCATCCGGACTGCCGTGAAGATAGCCAATTCTCTGATAACCTCTTGAGAGAAGCTCCGACGCTGCCAGATAGCCGCCCTGTTCATTGTCTACCTGTAAAGCCATTGCTCCATCCAGCGTAACTCTCGTCTGAAAAAGCGCCACCGGCATATTCATCTGAACAATTTTCTCAACATTTTTCTGCAGGGCACAGCTTCCTACGACAACGTATGCATCCACTTTTCCATAAAGCATTGAGATTTCTCTGTCGCAGCCTGCCTTCGTATTTTGAGCAACCGCATAAATCACATCATAGCCATACTTCTGAAAACCTTTCATGAGACGATCATTAAAATAGCCGTAAAACGGATCGCTGATGGTCTCACTGGTTATTACTCCAACCACTCCATTCTTTTTTCCTGCCAGCTGCTGCGCTGATGTATTCGGAACAAAGCCAAGGCGCTCAATCGCATTTAGCACCTTCTCCTTCGTATCCGGTTTTACCAGCTCACTGTTGGCCAACACTCTTGAGACAGTTGATTTAGAAACCCCCGCCTCCCTTGCCACATCAATAATATTCATTGTCAGTCATTCTCTTTCGAAAGTAATGGGAACGGTTTCATTCCTCGTTCATTATATGATTTGTCTATAGAAATTGCAATACCCTTTTATTTTTTCGTGACATTGTCTAAATATCGTAATATTTTTTTGTGGAATTTTCTGGTGAGAGAGGTGTGGATTCTACAGGTGCTCAGTCTTCGCCTAATCACAACCGCGGCCCCGGGCCACAGCTCAAACTGTAGCCCGGGGCCACGCATTTTCTCAATATTTATACCGTAAACTCATGTCTTCCTGAACCTAATTCCTCGCTTTTACCACCCGGCAGAACCAGGGTTGCTCTGGTGTTTACCGGGATCTCGCACTGGTAGAGGATGCGGCCGTTCTCTTTTTTCCAGCCGCTCTCGATAACTCCGCAGGGGGAGTTCACGCTGCCTTTGGCCCAGGTCAGATCGCCGATCACAGGCTCCAGGCGGAAATGGGTGAAGCCCGGATGCTCCTCCTCTCGGCGGATGCCTAAGACATACTGGTAGAGCCAGGAAAGCACGCTTCCCAGGGAATAATGGTTGAAGGAGTTCATGGCGTTCTGGCCGCCGAAGCCCTTCTCCTCGGTAAGGGAATCCCAATGCTCCCAGATCGTCGTGGCTCCCTGGGTTACCGGATAGAGCCAGGACGGGAATGCCGTCTGGAGCATCAGCTTATAAGCATCCTCAGAAGCTCCCGTATCGCAGAGAGCCTGGTTCAGAAGACCTGTTCCAAAGAAACCAGTTCCAACGGTGTGGTTGGCAGCTCTGGTCTTCCGAAGCAAATGCTTAGCCGCTGCCTCTCTGTCCTCCATGACGCCGTACTGCAGGCCCAGTACATAAGAGCACTGCGTATCACAGGGCTTGCCTTCCAGGGTCCGGGTTTTCTTCGTCTCGGGATCCACGAAAGTATCGTTCCAGTAACGGCGGCATTTTTCTGCCAGTTCGTGATAGGTCTTCGCACCTTCCTCATCCTTCAGAATGCCGGCGATCTTTTCCATCAGGATAGCTTCTCTGTAGTAGAAAGCGTTCCAGAGCAGAGGAAGATCTGTCTCTTCCGGGGCCAGCCAGTCGCCTAAAGGCCCTACTGCCGGGCTTCCTGCTCCCGGAAGGCCTTTGTCCTTCATATATTCCATGTACTTTTTCATGCCCGGATAATATTTCTCCAGAATCCGTGTATCACCGTACTGCTCGTAAAGCTCATAGGCGATGAAAATGCTGGCGCACTCATAGGTCACGCCGCCGAAACCGCCGCCCACCGGCGCGATCTCCGGATACTGGCCTTCCCCGGTCTGCAGATCCTCGAAAGCCTGCAGATAGCGCTCATAAAAGAGTTTCAGATCGCTGTTCAGAAGAGCCGTGTGGCAGAATACATGGGTGTCGCCTGCCCAGCCCATGCGCTCATTTCTCTGGGGGCAGTCCGTGGGAATGTTGATGAAGTTGCAGAGCTGGGACCAGTGTACATTTTCCGTAAAACGGTTCAGAAGGGCATGGGAACTCTCGAAGCTTCCGGCAAATTTTTCGATGGAGGAATACTGGAGACTCTCCACCTCGGAAAGAGCGGGCGGATTTTCCACACCGCTGATCTCGATGTAGCGGTAACCGTGGAAGGTGAATCTGGGCTGATAAACCTCGCCCTCCTCGCCGCTGCAGATATAGATATCGGTGCTGGTGGCGTCACGGTAGTTTTCCAGCATCAGCTTGCCCACATTTTCTCCATACTCCGGAAGATTCGGGTAGAGCACCTCCGCATAGCGGATGATGACTTTGGTGCCTGCTTTTTCACGGAAATGGATGCGGGGCACGCCGGCCATCTCCTGCTCCAGGTCGTAAATGTAAATCTTCTCACCCTGATCGAGCCGCTTTTTGGCGCTGCGGACAGCCGTCACATGAACCGGCGCCGGATAACCGCCCTCGAAGGAGACTTCGCCGCCATGTACCTGAGGCCAGCTTCTTCCAAAACCAGCCGGGAAGGTCCGGTTTTCTGCGATGACCGGAAGCTCCCAGGGCTCTTTTGCCGCTGCGCTCCATCCGCTGTCGTCAAAATCAGCCAGGGAAAAGGCATCGTAAACGCCTTTCTTTCTGGCATCGTACTGCTCGCCCAGGAAAAATCCGCTGTAACGGTAAGGTCCGTCGCCGAAATATTTCCAGGTTTCCGGATTCGTGGTGTAAATCTCCCGGTCGCCGTCGGCAAATTCCAGAACGATTTTGGCCAGAAGAGCCTCTTTATCACCAAAATAATTATAATTTTTTACCACAAATGTCTGGGCATCGCACCACCAGCCGGAGCCAAGAGCTACGCCGATTCCGTTGTTTCCGGGCTTTAAGATTCCGGTCAGATCGTAAGCCTGATAGTTCATCCGCCTGTCGTACTGGGTCAGTCCCGGAGCCAGAAGATTTTCTGTGATCCGGGCGCCGTTTACATGAACGTCATAGATACCTCGGGCCGTCACATAGAGCCGGGCTCTCTGAAGAGCCGCATCTTTCCGCACCGGAATATTGCTCCGAAGCATCGGAATCGCACCTCTCGAGGGGTCCTTCGTGATCTGGGTTCCGCTGACGGCAAAGCAGCCCTCCTCCTTCGGAAGCTCTGCAAAAATGGAAGACACTTTCTCCGGTGTTTCCTCCACAAAGGTTCTGCCCGGCGTCCGGAGATTTTTTACAGTCAGATCTTTGAAGTAAGCCGTGTCACCTTCCCCTGCAAAAAATCCGATCTCGTTCAGTCTCGGATAGGTGAGCACATCGTTGTGGCCTCTGGGATTCAGCACGCGGCCGGAAATTTTCATAGGTCCCATCGCGGTCTCCGGCACATCCACCGGCTTCTCGTCCAGATAGGTGAAGGCCTTGTCGCCGTCCACCACGATCTTTAAGCAGTGAAACTCATCAAAGTTCACATTTTTGTCCAGCTCTACTGTCGCGAACGGCACGTCCTTTTTGTCGTCCTTCGCATAGCCTACCCGGTAAATATCCAGCACCGGCGTCTCACCAGCCCGGTTGATCTCGTAGCGGATGTAGTTTTCGCCCTCCAGACCATACTCGTTCTGGTTGTGGTCCAGAAGACGGAAATCGTTGGCTCCGAAGACAACGCCGGCCCGCTTGCTTCCCTCTTTCATGCGAAATGTACTCTCCAGCACGAAGACGCCTCTCGCATTGGCAGCCACATGGAAATCCGGCGCTCCGATCCAGTCGGCACCTTCCCAGACGCTCTTGTCTTTTTTCAGAAAACCGGTCTCAAAAACGGTCTCTGCCACGGCTTTTCTGCCGTAATTATCGGTCACTTCCACCTGTACCACATAGGCGGTGCAGGGCTTTAACGCCTTTCCTTCATAGGTGATTCCGGTGGAAACGTCGGTAGACAGAAGGCCGGAATCCCAGACCTCTTCCTCCGTTTTCGCCTCTCTCACACGAATCTCAACCGCCGTCTGGAGGGTGTCCTTTTTGTCAGAAGAAAGCTGCCAGGAAAAACGGGGCGCTTTTTCGTCCAGCCCCAGGGGCGAACGAAGATATTCCACAAGAAGTTCTGTCAGTGATAATCCCATAGTAAAACCTCCCTAAATTTGTGATTCTGCGTGTCCGAAGGCCACCCGGCCCGGCCACTCTGTTAAGGCCAGTATACACCTTACTTCCACCGACGGACAGATGATTTTTCTCCCGAAAAAATATCAGATTTCGACTTTTTTCTTCGGAATATGAGTTGTTTTTTGGCGAAATTTTTCTTATGATAACAGTATCAAATTTTTTCGGAGGCATCTATGAAAGAAAATCCATTTTCCGACCTGACCGCCCTGGCCCTGCGGCATGAAATTGTCAGCACCGCCCGTTTTCTGCCCCTTCGCTGTTTCTTCAGTGACGACGGAATCTCCTACGTTCCGCCCCATTTTCACGAGGATCTGGAACTCATCCATCTGCTCTCCGGCGAACTCTCCGTCACCGTAAACCAGAAGAAATTCACAATTTATCCCGGAGACACGGTACTTTTCAACACAAATACCATTCATTCCACACTTTCCGAGCGTGCCGACACCACGGCCCATGTGCTTTTGCTCCCCTATGAGCATCTCAGGCGCTGTCTTCCCAATCCGGAGTCTTTCCTCTTCGAGCTGCCCCTCCTCTCCCGGGACGAGGCCGATCCCATAAAAAAAGAAGGGCTTCAAAAGCTCTCCTCTCTTCTCGCTGCTGCCTGCAAGCTCTGTCAGGAACAGCCGGATTTCTATCAGGCGCAGATTTTAAGTCTCATTTACGAACTGATCTATCTTCTCTGCACCACCTTCCCCGCTTCCGGAAAAAATGCCGCCCCGGGAAAGGAATATCGCCACTATGACCGGCTCCGCACGGTGACGGCCTACATTCACGAACACTATATGGAGCCTTTGACGCTGGACGAGCTGGCTGCCCAGATTTCTGTGACGCCCGCCTATCTCTCCCGTTTTTTCAAAAATTCCCTGCATCTTACGATCACCGAATACCTCACTTCGGTGCGGATGGAGCACGCCTACACGGATCTCATCACCACGGACTATCCGATTCACGAGATCTCCGAGAAAAACGGCTTTGCCAGCTATGCTTTTTTTGTCCGGAAATTCAAAGAGGCTTACCGGACCACTCCCTTGAAGGTCCGGAAAGCCTCTGAATTATAAGCTTATGCTTCTGGTTTCAGACGCAGCTCAAAATGAAATTCGTTTTCGTCCAGCCGGTATTTCTCGATCAGCTGAGGTCCGCAGCTGTTGGAACCGATGCCGTTCTGGCGGTAGTCCAGGCAGAGCACGGTACTTCCGCACTCCTCCAGCTCATAGTTGTGAGCCTTATTCGTCAGCTCTTCCTCTGTATACACGGAAGCGTTGAAGGAGAAGGTCTGACCGCTCACTGCTGTGAGAGATGTTTTTCTCTCCGGCAGAAGGTGGCCTGCATTGCTGCTGAGGGTCACATAGTCACAGTCGTAGTGGCTGCCGTTTTCCTGGGGACGGATATAATCCTCGTGAAGGTCCGTTACCGGAGAAGAGAACTCCCCATGCCAGCTGGCCCGACGCTTATCCATATAGCTCTCCACAGGACCAAGGCCGTAGTAGGTCACGTCCTTCATCTCCTTCGGCAGGAAGAGACGGAGGCCAAAGCGGGGCAGCATCGGGAAAATCGGATTTCGTTTCACATCCATGGCTATATCCACGGTTCCGTCTGCCTGAATGTTCCAGGTCACCTGAATATCCAGAATCCGCTGAATGTAAATGGCAGAGATGGAAAGTGTGGTCTCAATCTTCACTTCTTTTTCCGTTTTATGTACTTTCGTCTCATAAGCTCTCGTCACAATCCGGTCGTACTGGGCCTTCATCCACTCCAGCTTGATGTTCCGGTCATTGTCCGTGGGCGCTCTCCAGATGTTGTACTCCATCGGACGATCCAGAAGACTCTGATTTTTATAAACCATCTTTGCGAAAACGCCGGTGAGCTTATTATAAGTGTAACAGAAATCATCGGAGGAAACGATGAGATAATGGTCGTCCTCATCCACAGCAAAGTTTTTTCCTGCATGGCCGGAAGCTGCCAGAAGCGCTTTTGCCGTCTGGTTCACATTCTCAGCTGTCTTAACAGCAAGCTCGTCAAAGCCCAGCTCGAAGCCTGCGGGAAGCACCTCCGTGGCCTCCTTTAAAAGATAAGTCAGCTTCAGGAAGCATTTTCCTTTTTCTGCCTGAGGTACCGGAAGGGTGATTTCTTTTTCCTCATGGGCCGGAAGATCCAGAACTGCCGGATCGTCGATGATGCCGTTTTCCACGGTCACGCCGTCGATGGAGGCCTCGTAACGAATCATCAGAAGATCTTTCAGATTCGTGAAATCCATGTAGTTATGAAGAACTGCGGTACCTTTTTCCTGGTCAAAGGAGATGACACGCACGGGACGGTGTACATTCTTGAACTCCAGGAGTCCCGTATGCGGTGTGCGGTCCGGATAAACTAGGCCATCCATGCAGAAGTTTCCGTCATGGGGATACTCGTTGTGGTCGCCACCGTAGGCATAAACCTTTTTGCCTTTGATGGTCTTTCCAAGGTCGATGGCGTGATCGCACCACTCCCACATGAAAGCGCCGCAGGCTCCGTCGTAGGACTGGATAACCTCGAAATAATCCTCCAGATCACCCGGGCCGTTGCCCATGGAGTGGCAGTACTCGCACATCACAAAAGGCTTGGTGCCGTCCTCTTTAAAATAGTCACGGATCTCATCCAGAGAAGGATACATCCGGCTCTGAAGATCAATGACGCTGTAATCGTATTTCCGCTTGTCGGACACATAGCGGGAACTCTCGTAATGGGTGAGACGGGTGGAATCAAATTTCTTCGTCCATCTCAGCGCCTCCTCAAAGGTGCAACCGTAAGCGCACTCATTTCCCATGGACCAGATCACGACGCTGGGGCGGTTTTTGTCACGCTCCACGCAGCGCTGGGTACGGTCCACAGTGGACTCTGTATACAGAGGATTGTCCGCAATGATCTCATTCCAGCGTTTGGATCTGGATTCCCAGCTCGGATCCGTATCGTAAATATCCGATGTTCCGTGACTCTCATTGTCCGCCTCATCGATAATGAAAAAGCCCAGACGGTCATAGAGCTGATAAAAATGCGGCGCGTTGGGATAATGGCTGGTGCGGATCGCATTCATGTTGTGTTCTTTCATCAGGGTCAGATCCTTCTTGATCTGATCCAGGCTGATGGCAAAACCAGTCACCGGATCGCTGTCGTGGCGGTTGGTTCCGTGGAATTTGACCTTCACACCGTTGATGTAGAGCACGCCTTTTTCCGTATGGATCTCGCGTATTCCCACCTGCTCGGTGATAGCCTCCTCCCCAGTGGAAAGAACCAGTTTATAGAGATATGGATCCTCTGCACTCCAGAGATGAGCATTCTTCACAGGGATAGAAACCTGTCCTTCCGCCGTCACCTGGGCAAGCGTTTTTCCCTCCGCATCGGAAAGGGTAATATTGACCGGCACCGGCTCTTTCCGGTAGGTAAAATCAATGGTGATCGTTCCGTCCTGATAATCCTCAGAAGGAATCGCTTTCACAAAATAGTCCTGGATTCCGTTTTCCGGACGGTTCAGAAGATAGACATCGCGGAAAATGCCGCTCATACGGAATTTGTCCTGATCCTCAAAATAGCTTCCGTCACACCATTTCACCACCAGAACAGCCAGCGTATTTTCGCCCTCGCGGAGCAGCTCAGTCACGTCAAACTCACTGGTGGAATGGGAAACCTGACTGTAGCCCACAAAGCTACCGTTCACCCACACATAAAAGCAGGAGTCCACACCCTCGAAATTCAGGTAAGTCTTCGGAGCTTTCGAGTCCTTCTTATAGGAAAAATACCGGACATAAGCGCCGCAGGGGTTCACCACAGGAACATAGGGTGGATCCATCGGGAACGGATAACGGACATTCGTGTACTGGTGATGGTCATAGCCGTAATTCTGCCAGACACCCGGCACTTTCACCTCATCAAAAGCAGCCGTGTCATAGCCATCCTGGAAAAATTCTTCCTTTACATCATAAATATTCTCGAAATAACGGAATTTCCAGTCTCCGGAAAGCAGAAGAAAACGGTCTGATGTCTCTCTCGTCTCCGGCTGAAGATCCATGGGCACCGATGCCGGGATGTAATAGGCACGGTTCGGCATGGTATTTTTGTGAAGTACATTCAGGTCTTCAAAATACTTTGGTACGATCATGTTGTAAAATCCCTCCTGTCAAAAATAGCCTGTACCTCTATTATAAAAAATCTTTCTGTTTTTTTCCATACCTAAGTGTAACCCTTTTATAAAAAAAGCAGACCGGCTCTTCTTTTTCAAGAATACCGGTCTGCCATTAAAAATTTTTGTAACTATTCAGAGCCACACCTCGATTCCGCTACGCTTCATCCCGTTGTGGCTTCTCGCCAAATAGATTTCCAGTCTAAAGTGTTCGTTCATGCAAGCATGACTCACACTTCTGGCTGAAAATCTGCTTGGCTCTGAATAGTTACAAATTTTTAAGCCTCGTAAGCCGTCAGAATCTCTGCTACAGCGCCGATCAGCTCCGGCTCCAGGTTCAGAGCCTGAAGCTGTGCAAGTTTAGCCGCTGTGGAAATCTTCTTCTGCATCAGCGCGTAAACGCCCTCTTTCTCATAGAAATCCAGCTCGCCTCGATCCAGAAGATCAAAGATCATTCCTTCCACATCGTTGCTTCCAAGTCCGCCCTCAGTCATGGTAACGGTGATCTCCTCGGTCACATTGTTTTCCGGAAGCGCAACGGTGAGACAGCTCTTAGCCGCATCGTAAGTCTTCTCCGCAGAAACCTCTTTTCCGCCGACAGAAACTGTCACGGCAGAATCTTTTACGCCGAAGAACTGTACTTTGATCGTTCTCTTTGCCGGGATCAGCTCCAGTTTTCCCTCTGCCGGGGAGATTGTGAAGGTCTTCTTCTCCCAGTTGAGTTCCATCTTTGTATTGACAGCCTCACCCTTTAAGTAAGCGTTGGTCTCGTTGTCATCCTCATAAAGGGTAAAGCTTCCGTCAGCTCCGCCGTATACACGGATTGCCAGAGTTTCCGGATTATGAACCGCTGCGGTTCCGAGAATCTCCCCGGTCATCGGCACGATGGCGCCTGCATGAGCCAGTACCGGAATGGAATGAATATCGCGGTACATATCCAGCGTTCTTCCACCGCTGTAAATCATGCCGGTGAAGAAATCAATGTACAGTCCCTCCGGAAGCCATACCTGGACCTTGCCTCTGTTGACGCCGGAATGCTTCGGTGTGGTGATCGGCGCTACCACAAAGGCCGTACCGAACTCGTACTGGTTCTTCACGCCGTAAGCTTCCCTGTTCTGCGGATAACTGTAGTACATCGGCAGAATCAGCGGAATATTCTCTGCGTAAGCGCGATGGTTCATCGTGTAAAGATAAGGAATCAGGCTGTGGCGCAAGCGCAGGAAATCCGTCATAACTGCACCAATCTCCATGGGATAACGCCAGGGCTCCTTACCCATAAACTCACTCTTACTGCTGTGGAGACGGTTGATGGGTGAGAAGACACCGAACTGTACCCAGCGGGCTGCCATCTCATTATTCTTGTACCCCAGCATATGACCACCAATGTCATGGCTCCACCAGCCGTAACCAATGTTGGAAGCCGTGCTCGTGAAATAAGGCTGAAAATCCAGGGAATCCCAGGTCATATGGGTATCTCCGGAGAAGCCTACCGGATAACGATGAGAACCCGGTCCTGCATATCTGGAGAAGGTGATGGGGCGCTTACCGTCCCGGGCACTGTCCAGATAATGATAATGGTTCAGCATCCATAAGGGATCCAGTCCCGGTAATTTCGTGGTATTTCCCTGCTGCCAGTCGATCCACCAGAAATCCACTCCTTTTTCCTCTTCCGGATGAAGCACACATTTGAAATAAGCCTCCAGGAATTTTTTGCTGGTGATATCAAAATCAACAGGCGCTTCATTGGCTGTATCCACATTGCCAAGTTCTGCAGCGATTGCCGGATACGCCTCTTCATAAGCACGGATACCGTCAGCCGGATGCAGATTCAGAGTGATCCGCATGCCATGGTCATGAAGCCAGGTCATAAAACGTTCCGGATCCGGAAAATAATTTTTGTTCCAGGTGTAACCCGTCCAGCCGCTTCCGTATTTCGGATCCACATCCTCTACCAGATGCCAGTCCATATCGATCACACCGACAGAAAAGGGGATTTCTTCTTTCTCAAAACGAGTCACCAGTTCTTTGTAACTGTCCTCCGTATAAGCATAATAACGGCTCCACCAGTTACCCAGCGCATATCTGGGAAGCATTGGTGTCTTTCCTGTCAGACGGTAAAAATCATTCAGTGCTTCCTTATAGTCATTCCCATAGGTAAAGAGATAAATATCCACGCCGTCTCCCTGACGTGGTGCGATCCAGCCATCCTCTGTCAGGATCAGAGACTTGCTGTCATCCAGAACCGCACAGCCATTCTGAGACAGAATACCGTCCTGAAGAGCACATGCGCCATTTACACCATCAAGTGTTCTGGCGGTACCGCCTAAGTTTCCGTCCTCTTCCCCGTAGTACCAGTTAGCGCCGAAGGGATGAAGTCCGCCTATGGCTTTTACCATCAGACTGTTTTTGGAAAAAGGCCCACCGGAATAAATCACATGCATGCGGTCTGTGAAAAGCTCAAAGCCTTCTCCGTCCTTCACCAGGCGATGGGGAACTGCATCAAAACGACGGTTCCAGACAGACTGCGTCGGACGGTCTTCAAATTTTCCATCCTCACGGTATTCCATTCGGATCAGACACGGTGTCAGAAGTGTAAAACGATAATTCTTTCCCTGTACGGTATTCTCTTCCCTTCCGACAGGCTCCATTGTCCATAAATGATTTTCGAACATAGTTTCCTCCTTTTACCCTCTTTCAGGCGGATATTCCCGCTCTGGTATTTTCAGTTCGTTTTTTTCGAAACTGTTTTCTGCATTTTACTACGTTCTTCCAGCTTTTTCATCACGCTGGGATAGCGCTCCAGATCCGTATGCGGGAGCGCCTGGGCTGCTACCATAAGTTCCAGAAAATCATCGACAGCCCCAAACTGAATATATACCATTTTGTCCAGGATGTCATCCAGTTCATCCAGGATTTTTTTATCCAGAAGAAGCCTTCCTGCGCCCTCCAGAGAGGAATTTCCCGCATTGATGAGCTTCTCCCGGTCCATATCGGGGTACATGCCAATCGTGACGGCGGATTCCTTGGAAACATGCTTTCCAAAAGCGCCAGCCACATAAAATTCCGAGATGTCGTTCATTCCGATCCCGGCTTCTCCGAGCATGTACTCCACCATCGTGGAAGCGGCGGCCTTGGTCCTTAGAAATTCATCCACATCCGACTGGTAAAAAAACAGCCCAGGGGCATACTCCACCGCATACATCCCGTCTTTTTCCTGAATTTTTTCGCTTTTCTCCGGGACGAATTTTCCCCGAAGATCGATCCAGCCCGCCAAAAAAAGCTCCGCCAGAAGGTCGATGATCCCGGAGCCGCAGATGCCCTTCGGCCTTCCGCCTCCGATAACTCCCAGCTCAAAACCGTTTTCCGTAAGTTTCACCCGTTCCACAGCGCCTTCGGAAGCCCGCATGCCCGTACGCACAACGCCGCCCTCCAGGGCAGGGCCTGCCGCTCCCGCGCCGCAGAGAAGAAACTCCCGGTTTCCGACTACCAGCTCGCCGTTGGTGCCTATGTCAAAAAAGACTGAGATTCCTTCTTTTTTATAGAGCTCGGTGGCCACCATACCGCTGATGATATCGCCGCCCAGATAATTGGATTTTCCAGGATAACAATAGACATAACCACTGACCGGAAGCTCAAGCTCCGCTGCCGGAAGAAAGCCCGGCCGGTCCGCCTGCACGGCATAGGGCGTCTGGAAAACGCAGAAGGCATCCAACCCCAGGAAAAAGTGAACCATTGTGGTATTTCCCGCCAGCACCAGCTGAATCGAGCCCCCCGGCGCAATGCCGGTCTTTTTCTCTAATTTCTCCAGCACCTCCCGGATGCTCCCCACAGCGGCCCGTCTTAGCTCCTCCAGCTTTTCCGGCTGATCCTTGCTGTAAAAGATCCTGGTCAGGATATCCGTACCGAAGGCAATCTGCCGGTTGTAAGCGCTGTCTTCTGCAAGACACTTTCCGGTATTGCAGTCAAAGAGCCTTGCCACCACTGTGGTGCTTCCAAGATCCACCGCCAGCCCATAATGCTCTCTGGTGGTATCTCCTGCCTCCAGTTCTACGAGTACCCAGCAGGAACCGTCCCAGGCCAGAGAGGCCGTCAACTGCCAGCCGGCCTTTTCACAGAGGGGATAGAGCTTCCGCATGACCTTCAGAGTCATCCTTGCCTCATAGCCCAGCTCCCGAAGCGCCGAGAGAATCCTTGCCTCGCTGGAACGGCTGTCCGCCTCCGTGGGGGCAGGCAACTTTAAATACAGTTTCCTGCTAAGGCCTTCCATCAGTTTTCCTTCTTCAGCCAGAAGAAGCCGTTGCCCGGCATCATCACTCCGGAAGCCTTCATTTCCTTGCCGGTCAGAAGATCGCGGTACATACCGTCATCCTCATTGATCCAGGCCATTTTTCCAAACTCGCTGAAGTTGAAGAGGCCGACGATCTTCTCACCCTCATACTCTCTCACGATGCAGATCACTGCCTGCTCGTAGGTTTCCAGCGTGTGGAAGCCTGCAGTGGTGAGGAAAGCCTTCTCGCTCTTACGGATCGTCTCCAGTTTTTTCAGGCCGTCAAAGATCCGCTCCTCCACGGTACCTTTCTTATGGATGTTCTCTTCCAGATCCCAGCGGAATTTTCCTCTGTGGATGTAACGGGAATCCGCAGCCTTTTCCGGGTCATCCTTGTAGCTGTAATCGTTGACCTGGCCAATCTCGTCTCCGCTGTAGAGCACCGGAATACCGGACTGCATGAACATGAAGGCATGAAGCATAAGATCTCTCTTGATGGCAGAATTCATCTGATCTGCATCCTGCTCAAAGCCAGCCTTCTCCACGCCGCACATGGAAGCGGTGGTTCCGCAGAAACGGGCGTCACCGGTCACGGGATCTGCATTGTAAAGCTCTCCACGGCTGTAGCTGTCCTCAGTCTTTCCAAGGAAGAAATCATTGATGTACTGTTTGTGAGGACGCTCCTCCATGCCCCACCATTTCAGGGTATCGTAATCCAGACCCCAGCCGATATCGTCGTGGCAGCGGAGGTAGTTCAGGAACACATACTCTTTGGGAAGACCGCTTAAAATATCCATCTGATTCTTCAGAAGACGGGTATCTCTGGTAGCCACAGAGTTCCAGGTGGTTGCCATGGTGGTTACGTTGTAAAGCATATGGCACTCCGGCTTCTCAACGGTTCCGAAGTAGGGAGCAACCTTGGAGGGCTCCATCACAACCTCACCCAGAAGCAGGATGCCCGGGCAAACGATCTCACCGATCATACGCATCATACGGACAATGGTATGTACCCGTGGCAGGTTTCTGCAATCGGTTCCCAGCTCTTTCCAGATATAGGGAACGGCGTCGATACGGATAACGTCGATACCTACGTTGGCGAAGAACAGGAAGTTGTACATCATCTCATTGAAGACCCGGGGATTGCGGTAGTTCAGATCCCACTGGTACGGGTAGAAGGTGGTCATAACATAGTGGCCGATCTCCGGAAGATAGGTGAAGTTGCCGGGAGCCGTCGTCGGGAATACCTGCGGAACAGTCTTCTCGTACTCCTGGGGAATCCGGTCATTGTCAAAGAAGAAGTAACGGCTCATATACTCGCCCTCTCCTCTTCTTGCGCGGACTGCCCATTCGTGATCCTCGGAAGTATGGTTCATAACGAAGTCCATGCAAACGCTGATCTTCTTATCGTGGCAGGCCTTGGTCAGATCCTCAAGATCGTCCATCGTGCCAAGTTCCGGCTGTACCTTGCGGAAGTTGGAAACGGCATAACCGCCGTCAGAACGGCCTTTGGGAGTCTCCAGAAGCGGCATCAGATGTACATAGTTGACACCACTCTCCTCCAGGTAATCCAGCTTGGATTCTACGCCCTTTAGATTTCCTGCAAAGTTGTCCACATAGAGCATCATGCCCATCATATCGTTCTTCTTGTACCAGTCCGGATTGGCCTCACGCTCACGGTCCAGAGTCTTCAGTCCCTTGCGGCGCTCGGTGTAGAAACGGTGCATCTGCCCGCAGAGTTCCTCAAACATCCAGTCATTCTGGTAGAGCTCAGTGTACAGCCATTTCAGCTCGTCTCTATGCTTTGCAAAACGGCGCTGGTACTCCTGCTCCTCCAGCTCTTCCTGGCGTTTGGTCTGCTCGGCGGCTGCGGCGGCTTCTTTCTCGGCCTTGGCTTCTGCTTCCGCTTTTGCCTTGGCTTTTACTTCCTTCTCAGCTTTCGCTTTGGCTTCAGCTTCTGCTTTTGCTGCGGCAGCCTTCGCTTCTGCCTCTGCTTTGGCCTTCGCAGCTTTTTCAGCCTCTGCTTTAGCTTTCTCCTGGGCTTTCGCCTCAGCTTCCTTCTCAGCCTTCGCTTTCGCTTTTACTTCCGCTTTCACAGCAGCTGCCGGGGCGCTTACCTTCTCCTCAGCTTTCTCCTCAACAGACTTTACAGCTTCCTTCTGAGCGGTCTTTGCAGCCTCTCTTATAGCATCCTGCACGGTATTTTTACCTTTTCTCTTTGCTCCTTGCTTCATTCTTTTATCTCCTCCTCAATCTGTTCTCGACAAATCTTCCTAGCGGTAATTCACCTTTCTTCGGAAAACGTTTTCACAAAAAGTTCCACTTCAAAGCATTGTTATCCGAAAGTCTCATTCAACTTGATATTATACAGCATTCCCCGCTTCTTGTCCATATGGCGAAGATTCCAAAAATTACGGTTTGAAATCGTTGTTTTCACCAGTTTCGGTCATTTTTCCCTCAAATTCGGAATACGTTTTCATAGCCGATCTTTTTTATTTATTGACAAAACTTTCTCATTATGTTATGATTGCGAAAATATTTCCGTGAGGGAGTAGCATGCGCGTGAAAACCGCGTAGCAAGTCAACATACTGACCCTTTGGTCTGGCTTGTTTTAAATTGCGAGACTCATGTATAACGCACCATCGCTATACATGTTGCCGTTTATCAGTTCTTCGACCCAGGTATGACGTGTGCGTCTTTACCGGGGTTATTTTTTTGCCCCAAAACGAGACTATGTTTGGAGGAAATCAAAATGAACTGGAGCTTTTTATTTTTCTTTAACAGCATTCTTTTAGGCGCAGGCCTGGCCATGGATGCTTTCTCCGTTTCGATGGCAAACGGACTTAACGACCCGAAAATGTCAAAAAAACGGATGCTCTGTATCGCCGGCACCTTTGCCGCCTTTCAGGCTTTCATGCCTATGACCGGATGGATCTGTGTCCATACCATCGTCGAGTATTTCAGCGCCTTTGAAAAATTCATTCCCTGGATCGCCCTGATCCTGCTGGCCTATATCGGTGGAGGCATGCTGCTCAACGGTATCCGTCACAAAGATAAGGATGAGGTTTCCCACACCCGGCTGACCGCCTGGGCCCTTTTCATCCAGGGTGTCGCCACTTCCATCGACGCTCTTTCCGTCGGCTTCACCATCGCAGAGTATGACTGGCTCATGGCTCTTGTCTGTTCCCTGATCATCGCTACCGTTACCCTGATCATCTGTCTCTCCGGTCTCGTGATCGGAAAGAAATTCGGAACCAAGCTTTCCAACAAGGCTGAGATGCTCGGCGGCATCATCCTCATCGCCATCGGAATCGAGATCTTTGTCAGCAACGTATTGTGAACTACTCGGTAACTGAGTTACCAGAGCATCTGAATAGAGGCGGGATACCGCCTTTTTCAGGGTGCGTCCATGACACCACTACTGTTTACTCTTTCGAGCTATACAGCTACTTTTATGATTTCCGGT
>NZ_JAJEPR010000051.1:0-16791 GCF_020686945.1 Fusicatenibacter faecihominis
TACAGGCGTATCCGCCGATATTTAGTCTGACGCCTAAAGCGTCTGGAAGCATGTGACTTTAGTCATGTGAGGGTCACTGGGAAAATAAAAGAATCAGTGTAGACATTGGAGAAATAGTACAGCTCCAGCATTGCGCGGTTAAGATGCAAAGAACAGAAGATGGAAGTAAATTAACTGGAAGATTGAGTATTGACTGAAACAAATAATCATTTATGAAACGTATCCTTACTTATCAGATAGAAGAAAACACAACAATAGAAAAATTTTTAAAGGCAAAACTGGGATTTTCGAGGAAGCAGATCAGCGCATTGAAGTTCCGGGAGGATGGAATCCGGGTGAATGGAAAACGGAGGAGAGTGACTGAGAGGCTTCTGCCGGGGGATCTTCTGGAGCTCAGTGTGGAAGAGGAAGGGAAAAGTTCCTCTCAGCTAATTCCTACAGAAGGGACAATCTCTGTTCTTTATGAGGATGAAGATCTCATTGTGGTGAACAAGCCGGAGGGGATTCTTGTGCATCCTTCCGGTGGGCATTATCAGGACACGCTGGCCAATTTGCTTATGGGATATTTTAAGAAAAAGGGAGAAGTGCCTGTTTTGCGTTCCATCGGGCGGCTGGATAAGGACACCTCCGGGGCCGTGCTTTTTGCCAAGACGAAACTGGCGGCGGCCAGGCTTTCGGAGGAACGGGAGCGGGGGCGGTATGAGAAGGAATATCTGGCAGTGGCGGAAGGGTATTTTGCGGAAAAGACTGGGGAGATTCACCTTCCCATCAGCCAGGTGCCGGGGAGCAGTCCGATTCGGATGGAAGTGAATCTGACAGATGGGAAGAAAGCTCATACTTACTGGAAAGTTGAAAGGCAGTTTCAGAATGCAGCTCTTCTCCGAGTTCACATCACTACCGGCCGGACACACCAGATCCGGGTGCATCTGGCGGGGATCGGGCATCCGCTGCTGGGTGATCCTTTGTATGGGAAAACGTGCGGGGGATTTTCGCGGGCGGCGCTGCATGCGTGGAAGTTGATATTGCATCATCCGGTTACGGGAGAAAAACTGGTGATTGAGGCAGCGGTGCCGGGGGACTTTAAGGAGTATGAAAGGTGATGTTGTTGATATCTTTACAAATAATATTGATATGAGTGATACGGAAGCAAGCGAAGATCTTCTTGGTCGTACCTATGAATATTGTATAGCTCAGTTTGCTGAAAAAGAAGGTGTCGGCGGTGGAGAATTTTATACACCGTCCAGCGTTGTAAAAACATTGGTTTCCATTCTTCGCCCCTTTGATAACTGCCGGGTATATGATTGTTGTTGTGGTTCTGGCGGTATGTTTGTACAGAGTGAAAAATTTATTGAAGCACATAGCCATAAAAGAGGTGCAATTTCTGTTTATGGACAGGAAGCTAACCCGGATACTTGGAAAATGGCAAAAATGAATATGGCGATTCGCGGCATCGATGCAGATCTTGGACCGTACAATGCAGACACTTTTACGAGTGACTTACATCCGACCTTAAATGTGAATTGTGGACAGACAATCATGATATGGAATTATCGTCGAAATCTTTAAGCGTGTATACATATTCAATAAGACCAGAATTGAGTAAAGTGGCAGAAAAACCGGTGTTTTACGGTAAATAATGAAAGCAGCGTTTAGTATCAATCTTTATCAATATAATTTTCATAAGAGAAAGGACTTTTCAACCATGCTCCTCACAACCCTCTGCTACATAGAAAACGCCGACAGCTATCTCATGCTTCACCGCATCAAGAAGAAAGCTGATGTCAACAAAGACAAATGGATTGGCATCGGTGGAAAATTTGAAAAAGGCGAAAGCCCCGAAGATTGCCTTTTAAGAGAAGCCCGGGAGGAGACCGGCCTGACGCTTACGGATTACCGTCTCCGGGGTGTGCTTACCTTCATTTGCGATCCCTGGGAATCCGAGTGCATTTTTCTTTACACGGCCACAGGCTATGAAGGAAAGCTCACGGACTGCCCCGAGGGAACGCTCGAATGGATCAGAAAGGACGAGATCCATAAGCTCAACCTCTGGGAAGGAGACAAGATCTTTTTCAAACTTCTGAATGAAAACTATCCGGTTTTCTCCTTAAAGCTGGTCTACGAAAACGGTGACCAGCTGACGGAAGCAGTTCTGGACGGCAGGAAACTGAAGATCGCGGATTATACGAAATGATCATACCTGTCTTTCAAAAAGAAGCTCTGAAAACCCGCTTAATTCCGGTTTTCCTCCCCATCCCAGAACAAGAGATCATGATTGATCGTTTTGTAGAACAGCTCCTGGAAATCGGCCACGTCACCAGTCTGGCCCAGGGCCCACATGGTCTTGGCTACGGTGGCTTCCAGGGTCATATCGTAGGACTCGATGAGATTAAACTGATCCTTCATCACCTTTCCGACCTGATAGATTTCCATATCGCTGCCCTCGTGGGTGACCTGGGTCGCCATAATGACAATTTTTCCGGAGGAGATGAACTTCTGGATCATCTCATGGAAGCTGTCGTCCCCGTAATTTGGAAGGCCGCCGACGCCGAAAGACTCGATGATCACAGCGTCATAGGAATCGTAGAGGGCCTCCAGAATCCGACCGCTGATGCCCGGAATCAGTTTCAGGAGAAAGACCCGGTCGTTTAAAGTGTGGCAGAACTTCAGCGGCGTGGTACTCTGGTCCTTGTCATCGATGTAGAAGATGATCCGGGAATCCTGAATGATGGCAATCTGCGGAAAATTGATGCTGGAAAAAGCGTTGAAGCTCTTGGAGCGCTCTTTCTTCGCCCGGGTGCCGGCGATGACTTCCCCGCCGAAAACGATATTGACTCCGTGGGCCCGGTCATGGGAAGCGAAACGGAGACTGTCCAGGAGATTGGCCCGGGCGTCGGTGATGGGAAGGTCGATGGGCTTCTGGGCGCCGGTGATGACGACGGGTTTCCGGTTGTTCTGAATGAGATAGGAAAGGGCGGCAGCCGTGTAGGCCATGGTATCCGTGCCGTGGCAGATTACGAAGCCGTCATAGTATTCGTACTTTCTCTCGATAAGAGCCGCAAGAGCCAGCCACTGGGAGGCGTTAATGTTGGTGCTGTCGAGATTGAAAGGCTGAACGGTGTCGATCTCGCAGAACTTCCGGGCTGTGGGAACATAGCTTAGAAGTTCCTCGGAAGAGATCTGCGGGCAGAGTCCCTCGCTGGTGTATTTGGAAGCGATGGTTCCGCCAGTGGCGATCAAAAGAATCTTTTTCATGGTAAAAATACCCTCCTGGTAGTACGAACAGAAGCGAAAATGCCGGCCTCCGCCCAAAGATAGCAACAGTATAACACAGACTTTGTAAAAAGAAAACACTGTTGTATTTTGTTGGATTGCGTGGTATCATGAAGTTATAATAATGGGGCAAAAAGCCCGTACGGATAGATCCCAAATACTTCAGCAATTCGGCGGAATGCTGCATGCAGGCCGGTTTATCAGAATAGAAATTCTTTTACAGATGGCATCGACTGCCGGAGAAAGGAGCACAAAACAACATGAATATAGAAGACTTTATCCCCCAGGGAGAACAGAAGATGAGAATCGTGCAGGAGCTGGTTCCCGGCAAACAGGTGACGCTGGCCCATGTGATTGCAAGTCCGGACCCTATTATTTACCGGAAGCTGGGGCTTGATCCGAAGCTGGATTATAACCGGGCTGCCATCGGCATCTTAAGCCTGAGCCCGGCAGAGATTTCCGTCATCGCAGCGGATATCGCCATGAAGAAAGCCAACATTGACATGGGCTTTATCGATCGTTTCAGCGGCACCCTGCTCTTTACGGGAAAGGTGGCGGAGGTGGAAAACGCCATCATCGAGATCAATCTCTATCTCAAAGAGAAGCTCGGCTTTACGATCTGTGAAGTGACGAGAACCTGATGAAAAAGATCATCCTCATGGGGCGCAGTGAATGTGGAAAGACCACCCTTCGCCAGGCACTGAAAGGAGATACGCTCCATTATCACAAGACACAGTATGTGAACCATTTTGACGTGGTGATTGACACGCCGGGAGAGTACGCGGAGACCAACCGTCTGGGTTATGCCCTGGCCCTCTATTCCTATGAGGCGGATGTGGTGGGCCTGGTCATCAACGCGGAGGAGCCTTATTCCCTGTTTCCGCCGAACATCGTGGCCCAGTCCATGCGGCCGGTCATCGGGATCGTGACCCAGATCGACGCGCCGAGGGCCAATCCGGATCAGGCGGAGCGGTGGCTTCGGCTTTGCGGCTGCGAGACGGTTTTCCGGGTGAGTTCTTATACGGGAGAAGGGATCTGGCAGATCCTCGAATACCTGAAAGAACCGGGGGACGTTCTGCCCTGGGACAAGAAAGAGGCAGAGAAACCGAGGAAAGTTACCTCTACAAAATTTGGGAAAAAAGACGCATAAGAAAGGCTGCTGCGGCAGTCTTTTTCTTATGCCCTCTTGTTGACAGCAAAACCCTCGCATAATATAATGAAAACGGTTTTTATGGGAAAGGTGGGAGCAATCCATGAAGAATGGACTGGAAGATTACTATGTGATCAAAAACAACAAAAAACTCCGGTACGGCTACACCACCGGCTCCTGCGCGGCGGCTGCTGCAAAGGCGGCGGCGCGGATGCTCCTGACCGGAGAAAAAGTGGAAAACATCGATCTTATGACCCCGAAGGGGATTTTGCTCCATTTGGAGATTCTGGATATCCATCAGGGGACGGAGGAGGTTTCCTGTGCGGTCCGAAAGGACGGCGGGGACGACCCGGATGCCACCCATGGCCTTCTGGTCTACGCTGCGGTGTGTAAGAAAAAGGAAAGCGGCGTGGATATTGACGGAGGCAGAGGCGTGGGCCGGGTGACAAAAAAAGGCCTGGAACAGCCTGTGGGAGCGGCTGCCATCAACAAGATGCCGCGTACCATGATCCGGGAAGCTGTGGAGGACGTTGCGGATGCCTTCGGTTATGCGGGCGGTTTTTCCGTGGTGATCTCGATTCCCGGCGGGGAAGAGGTGGCGAAAAAGACCTTTAATCCAAGACTTGGAATTATAGGAGGCATTTCCGTTCTCGGGACCAGCGGCATTGTGGTGCCCATGAGCGAAGATGCCCTGATTGCCAGCATCCATGCGGAGATGCGTTTGCGAAAAGAGAGCGGAGATTATCTTCTTGTCACACCGGGAAACTATGGGGCGGCTTTTGTCAGCACCTATCCGGATGTGGACGTGGAAAATTCCGTCAAATGCAGCAACTATGTGGGGGAGACCCTGGACTACGCGGTGAATCTCGGCATTAAAGGGATTCTTTTTGTGGCGGATATCGGAAAATTCATCAAAGTTTCCGGCGGTATCATGAATACCCATTCCCGCTGCGCTGATTCCCGGGCGGAACTCATGACGGCGGCGGCCATCCGGGCGGGAGCGGATCTTGAGACGGCAAAGCGGCTTCTCGAGACCATCACGACTGTGGAGGCCATCGGCATTTTAAAGGAGAAAAATCTTCTGGAAAAGACCATGGCGGAGATCATACCCCGGGTGCATTACTATCTCCAGCATCGGATCGGGGAGGCCTTTCCGACGGAGGCGATTCTTTTTTCCAATGAGCACGGTTTCTTAGGGGAAACCGAAGGAGCCCAGGAAATGCTCCAGCATTTTCGTACGGGCAAAAATGAAGGAGGAACAACATGAAAGGAACCTTATATGGCGTGGGAATCGGACCGGGAGATCCGGAGCTTCTGACTTTAAAGGCGGTGCGGCTGATCCGGGAAAACGAGGTCATTGCCCTTCCGGGAGAGGACCCGAAGGAGACTGTGGCTTACAAGATCTCGGTCCAGGCCGTGCCGGAGCTTGCGGACAAGACACTCCTGGCCCTTGCCATGCCCATGACAAAAGATAAAAAGATTCTGAAGGAAAACTATGACCGCGCGGCGGACCGGGTGGCTGAAATACTGGACCAGGGAAAAAATGTCGTGTTTTTAACTCTCGGCGATCCTACCGTTTACTCAACCTATATGTATGTACACCAGCGCCTCGAGGCGAAAGGGTATCCGGTGGTCATCGTCAGCGGCATCACCTCTTTCTGCGCGGTGGCAGCCCGGATGAACATGAGTCTCGTGGAGAGAAGCGAGCCCCTTCATGTGATCCCGGCATCCTATCAGATCGAGGAGGCCTTAAAGCTTCCGGGCACCAAGGTGCTGATGAAGGCCGGAAAACAGATGAAATATGTGCAGGAACAGGTAAAAGATTTTGGAAAAAATGCCGTGATGATCGAAAACTGCGGCATGCCGGATGAGAAAATCTATGCTTCCGGGGAAGAGATCCCGGAAAGCGCCGGTTATTATTCGCTGATTATTGTCAAGGAGGAAGGAAAAGAATGATACATTTCGTAGGAGCAGGTTCCGGAGCACCGGACCTTATCACTGTCCGCGGACAGAAATTTCTTCAGGAGGCCGATGTGATCATTTATGCCGGTTCCCTGGTAAATCCGGAGCTTCTGAATGAGAAAAAAGAGGGCTGTAAGGTTTACAACAGCGCCACGATGACGCTGGAGGAAGTGCTGGACGTTATGTTTGAGGCGGAAAAAGACGGCCTTATGACGGTCCGGCTTCACACCGGAGATCCCTGCCTTTACGGAGCAATCCGCGAGCAGATGGATGTGCTGGATGAAAAAGGCATTGTCTACGATTACTGTCCCGGTGTCAGCTCTTTCTGCGGAGCTGCCAGCGCCCTGAATCTTGAATACACTTTGCCGGACGTTTCCCAGAGCGTCATCATCACCCGCATGGCCGGAAGAACCCCGGTGCCGGAAAAAGAGGAGATCGCCTCTCTGGCTTCTCACCATGCGACGATGGTGGTATTTTTGAGTACCGGTATGCTGGAAAAACTCTCCGAGCGCTTGATCGCCGGCGGGTATACAAAAGACACGCCGGCGGCTATTGTATACAAGGCTACCTGGGAGGATGAGAGAGCCTTTGTATGCACAGTGGGAACCCTGGCAGAGACAGCGAAAAAGAACAACATCACGAAGACAGCTCTGATGATCATCGGCGATGTGGTGACTCACAGCCACTACAACCGTTCCGAGCTTTATAACCCGGCCTTCACTACAGAGTTCCGGGAGGCGACAAAATGAAACTGGCAGTCATCAGCTTCACCGAGCGGGGAAGCAGACTGAACCGGTCCGTGAGCGAGCTTTTGAGCCGGGAAGGCATCGAGGTGGAGAGTACGGCTCTGGCAAAATATGCGGAAAGCGCCGGGCTTTCTCCACTGACGACTTCTCTTCATGACTGGACGGAGAAAATGTTTGAAAGTCAGGATGCTCTGCTGTTTATCGGAGCGACGGGCATCGCCGTCCGGAGCATTGCGCCCTTTGTGGCGGATAAGAGAAAAGACCCGGCGGTGGTGGTTATGGATGAGAAGGGCATTTTTGCGATTTCTCTGCTCTCCGGCCATATCGGCGGGGCCAATGAGCTGGCGGGAAAGCTTGCCAACCTCACGGGAGCGATTCCGGTGATTACGACAGCCACCGACGTCAACGGCCGTTTTGCTGTGGATGTGTTCGCGAAGAAGCAGAAGCTCTGGATCGCGGATATGAAGGCGGCAAAGCAGGTCTCTGCTGATGTGCTGGATGAGAAAAAGATCGGCCTGGTGACAGATTTCCCGATTCTGGGCGAGATGCCGGAGGAGCTGGAGCTTTTGAAGGGAACGGAACCCTTTGAGGGGAAAACGGGCATTGTCATTGCCCTGAACGAAACGTTTCATCCGTTTCCCTGTACCCTTCATCTGATTCCGAAGATTGTGGCCTTAGGGCTCGGCTGCCGGAAAGGAAAAGAGGAGGCTGCCATCGAGGAGGCAGTCCTGGAAGCTCTTTCCCGGAACCGCCTTTCCATCCACAGTCTGATGGGAGCGGCCAGCGTCGATCTCAAGGCGGAGGAACCGGGGATTTTGGCTTTTTGCGAAAAGTACGGACTGGATTTTCAGACCTATTCTGCGGAGGAGCTCTCCGAAGCGGAAGGAGATTTTACCCCCTCGTCCTTCGTGAAAAACGTGGCCGGGGTGGATAATGTGTGCGAGAGAAGCGCCGTTCTTTTGAGTGACGGCGGAAAACTTATACAGAAAAAAGCAGCGGGAAACGGCGTCACCGTGGCGCTGGCTGTGAAAGAATGGAGCGTTGAATTTGAGTAAGATCTATGTGGTGGGCATTGGCCCGGGAGAATATGAACAGATGACGATGCGGGCAGCCAACGCCCTGTCATCCTGCGATACGATCGTTGGTTATACGGTTTATGTGGATCTGGTGAAGGCGCATTTTGCAGACAAGGAATTCCTCACCACTCCCATGAGAAAGGAAGTGGACCGCTGCGTCCTGGCCTTCGAGGAGGCGAAAAAAGGAAAGACCGTGGCGATGATCTGCAGCGGAGACGCCGGCGTTTACGGCATGTCCGGCCTGATGCTGGAGATCGGCGTGGACTATCCGGAGGTGGAAGTCGAGGTGATCCCCGGCGTGACGGCGGCGACAGGCGGAGCGGCAGTGCTCGGCGCGCCCCTGATTCACGATTTTGCCCTGATCAGCTTAAGCGACCTTCTGACCCCCTGGGAAAAAATCGAGAAGCGGCTGCTTCTGGCCAGCGAGGCGGACTTTGTCATCTGCCTTTACAATCCCTCCAGTCATAAGAGAAAGGATTATCTCCAGAAAGCCTGCGATCTCATGCTTCAGCACAAGGCTCCGGAGACCGTCTGTGGTCTGGTGCAGAACATCGGCAGGGAAGGCGAGACGTATCGCATTCTGACCTTACAGGAGCTTCGGGATACCCAGGTGGATATGTTTACCACAGTTTTTGTAGGCAACTCCATGACAAAAGAGATCAACGGAAAGATGGTTACTCCGAGAGGGTACAGACATGGAAAAGAAGAGTAAGATTCTGATTTTTGCAGGAACGACGGAAGGACGGGAGCTGGCAGAATTTCTGAGTGAAAGAGAGGTCGAGGCCGAGATTTCCGTGGCGACGGAGTACGGTGAGACCCTTCTCTCACCCGGACCTTTCCTGAAAATTCATCAGGGACGGATGGAAGAGGGCGAAATGGAAGCTTTTTTCCGGGAGGAAGAGATCGGAACCGTGGTGGATGCAACCCACCCTTACGCGGTGGTGGTTTCGGAAAATATCCGTGAGGCCTGTACCCATACTGGCACCGAGTACATCCGCCTCTTGAGAGAGCAGAGTACAGACACGGCGGATTGTATTTTCGTGGAGGACACGGCGGGAGCCGTGGAGTATCTGAAACAGACGGAGGGCAACGTGCTTCTGACGACAGGAAGCAAGGAGCTGAAAGCCTTCACGGCTCTTCCGGATTTTGAAAAACGCCTCTATGCCCGGGTGCTTTCGACACCGGAGGTGGCTACAATGGCGGCTTCCCTGGGGTTCGTGGGAAAACACCTCATCTGCATGCAGGGACCCTTCAGCAAAGAGCTGAACACCGCGATGCTGAAGCAGTTTGACGCGGCTTATCTGGTGACAAAAGACTCCGGCAAAGTGGGTGGTTTTGAGGAAAAGCTTCTCTCCGCCAGAGAAGCCGGAGCCAAAGTCATTCTCATCGGCCGGCCGAAGGAGCCGGGCACCGAAGGAAAATCCTTCCTTGAGGTGAAGCATCTTCTGATGGAGCGCTATGCCATTCCGGCGAAAAGGGCGATCAGCCTCATCGGCATCGGCATGGGAAATCCGGCAAACCGGACGCTGGAGGCAGAGCGGGCCATCCGGGAGGCGGATGTGCTCATCGGCGCGGGACGGATGCTGGAGGAGACCGACAGCTATGGCAAACCGAAATTTGTCTCCTACCGGCCCACAGAGATCCGGGATTACGTCTACGCTCATCCGGAGTATGAGAGAGCGGCGATTCTTCTCTCCGGGGATGTGGGCTTTTACAGCGGAGCCAAGAAGCTCTACGAAGCCTTTGAAGGGGAGAAGATCGAGGTCTATTCCGGCATTTCCTCCGTGGTCTATTTCTTAGGGAAGCTTCATCTTGCGTGGGAGGATGTCTGTCTCATGAGCGTCCACGGAAGAAAGCAGAACCTGATCGGAGCCGTCAAGCGGAACCGAAAGGTTTTTGCCCTGGTGGGTGAAAAAGATGGCATCGCGAAGATTTGCGACAAGCTTCTCTCTTATGGAATGGATGAGGTGAAAATCTATGTGGGCGAGCGCCTTTCCTATCCGGAAGAACAGATCACGGAAGGAACGCCGGAGAGTCTGAAAGGACAGCTTTTTGATCCTCTCTCCGTGGTGCTTCTGGTCAACGAAACGCCGGAAAAACTCACGACCCACGGTCTTTCCGACGATGTATTTCTCCGGGCAAAGGTACCGATGACGAAGCAGGGCATACGGAGCATTTCTCTTTCCAAGCTGGCTCTTGAGGAAGATTCCATCTGCTGGGATGTGGGAGCCGGAACCGGTTCTGTTTCGGTCGAGATGGCAAGACAGTGTCCGAGAGGCGAGGTCTGGGCCATTGAGAAAAAGGATGAAGCGGTAGAACTTCTGGAGGAAAACCGGCGGAAATTTGCCCTCGACAACCTGACGATCGTTCCGGGGCTGGCGCCGGAGGCCTTAAAGGAGCTGCCTGCGCCGACCCATGTGTTTATCGGCGGTTCCTCCGGCAATCTGATTTGCATTATGGAGGCGGCTCTTGAGAAAAATCCGAGGGTGCGGTTTGTCATCAATGCGATCGCGCTGGAGACCGTGGCAGAAGCTCTGGAAGCTTTGAAAAGTCTTCCTGTGACGGACAGCGACATTGTGACGGCCATGATCGGAGAGTCAAAAGAGATCGGAAGGTACCATATGATGATGGGGCAGAATCCGGTCTATGTGATCTCCTGCACCGGAAAGGGGGAGGAAGATGAGTAAAAACAATACTCCGCGGTTTCTTCTGACCGCGCCGAAAAGCGGCAGCGGAAAGACCCTTGTGACCTGCGGAATCCTGGCGGCTTTAAGAAAACGGGGGCTTCGGGTCTCCTCCTTTAAATGCGGCCCGGACTACATCGACCCCATGTTTCATTCCCGGGTGCTGGGAGCGAAATCCCGGAATCTCGATACCTTTTTTACCGATGAGGAGACGACCCGTTATCTGATGAAGCGGGGAGCCGAGGATACGGATATCTCCGTGGTGGAAGGCGTCATGGGCTACTATGACGGTCTGGGCGGTATCGACACGAAGGCCAGCGCCTATGATCTGGCGGCAGTGACGAAGACACCGGCAGTTCTGATCGTGGATACTCGCGGTATGAGCCTTTCCGCACTGGCAGAGATCAAAGGTTTTCTTACCTATAAAAAAGAGAGCCATATCAAGGGTGTGATCCTGAACCGCATGTCCCCGATGCTCTATCCGGAGGTGAAAAGTCGGGTGGAGGAGGAACTCGGCATCCGGGTTTTTGGCTATGTGCCGAAGCTTATGGAGCTGAATCTGGAGAGCCGTCATCTGGGGCTGGTGCTCCCGGATGAGGTAAAAGAGCTCTCCGAGAAATTTGACCATCTGGCGGAGATGCTGGAGAAATCGTTGGATATCGACGGACTGATTGAGCTGGCGGGGGAGACGGAAAAATTGGAGGTTGCAGACAGAAATGCTGACAGCCGGAACCCGGCAGTTTCAACGGAAACAGAGGACGATGCAGGACTTCCGGCAACCTTGAAAAAAATTCTCTCCTCCCCGGAAGTCGCTAGCGTCTGTGTCCACAGGCCCCGTATCGCCGTGGCCAAGGACGAAGCCTTCTGCTTTATTTATGAAGATAATCTGGGCCTCTTAAAAGAACTGGGAGCAGAAATCACCTTTTTCTCCCCTCTCCACGACAAACATTTTCCCGAAAACTGCGACGGCCTTCTTCTCTACGGCGGCTATCCGGAGCTTTCCGCACGGGAACTCTCAGAGAACGTCTCCATGAGACAGGAAATCCGGGATCGCCTGAAAAACGGCTTCCCCTGTCTGGCGGAGTGCGGTGGTTTCATGTATCTTCACACCACAATGGAGGATATGGAAGGGAACGCCTGGGAGATGGCGGACGTCATCGACGGAAGGGCTTATAAGACGGAAAAACTGGGGCGTTTCGGCTACATCGAGCTCACGGGAAATGCGGAGGACAGAAAATTCCTAGGACAGGACGTCGGTGTCTTGAGAGCCCATGAGTTCCACTATTTTGACAGCACTTCCTGCGGGACCGATTTCCATGCGAAAAAGCCCTTAAGAAAGCGTTCCTGGGATTGTATTCATGGAACTGAGACTCAGCTGTTCGGTTTCCCACATCTTTATTATTACAGCAATCCGGCGCTGGCCCTGGAATTTTTGGAAGCCTGTGTCCGTCAAAGGAGTAAAAACGTATGATATCACTATTGGCCCTTCTGGCGGGCTTTTTACTGGATCTTCTCATCGGGGATCCGCATTTTCTCTATCATCCCGTGCGGCTGGTAGGGGCGCTGATTTCTTTCCTGGAGAAAGTGATCCGGAAAATTTTCCCGAAAACGGAAAAAGGCGAGCTGGCCGGCGGCACTCTCATGGCAGTCCTTGTTATGGCCGTGACGACGGCGGTGCCGGCGCTGCTTCTCTATTTTGCAGGCCTCTGGTGCGTCCAGGCGAGATTTGTGGTGGAGATGATCCTCTGCTACTGGCTTCTTGCCACCAAGTCTCTGAAGGATGAGAGCATGAAGGTCTATGACAAGCTGGCAGCAGGCGACCTTGAGGGAAGCCGCTATGCCGTCTCAATGATCGTGGGCCGGGACACGGCGGTGCTGGATGAAAAAGGCGTGACCAAGGCGGCGGTAGAGACCGTGGCGGAAAATACTTCCGACGGCATCATCGCTCCGATGCTTTTCATGGCGATCGGCGGGGCTGTTTTCGGCTGGTTCTACAAATCCATCAATACCATGGACTCCATGGTGGGCTACAAGAACGACAAGTACCTGTATTTTGGCCGTTTTGCGGCGAAGCTGGACGATGTGGTGAATTTCATCCCGGCCCGGCTTTCCGGCATTCTCATGGTGCTGGCCTCCGGTTTTATAGGCCTTGACCGGGCAAACGCCTGGAAGATTTTCAAGCGGGACCGGAAGAATCACGCCAGCCCCAATTCCGCCCAGACCGAAGCCGTCATGGCGGGAGCTCTTCGGGTGCAGCTGGCAGGAGATGCCTGGTATTTTGGAAAACTCTACAAGAAACCCACGATCGGGGACGATTTAAGACCAGTGGAGTACGAGGATATCAAGAGAGCCAACCAGCTTCTCTATGCGACGGCGCTCCTGTCACTGCTGGTATTTTCCCTCGTGAAGTTTCTGGTGCTCTGGGCATAAAAAGGAGAAAAGAATGAAAAAACATAAGCATGGCGGAGATATATATTCAAGAAACATAGAGATGGATTATTCTGCCAACATCAGCCCTTTGGGGATTCCGAAGCGGTCTGAAGAGGCTATCCTGGCTTCTCTGGACCGGCTGGTACATTATCCGGATGTGGAATGCCGCTCTCTCCGGGCGATGCTCTCCGAGAAGGAAGGGATTCCGGCAGATTTTATCCTCTGTGGAAACGGAGCGGCGGAGCTTATTTTTGCCCTGGCAAACGGGCTTAAACCGAAGCGGGCTCTGGTGGCCGCGCCGGGCTTTGCAGAGTATGAGCAGGCCCTTTCGGGCGCAGGCTGTGAGCTTTCTTTTTATGAATTAAAAGAAGCGCAGGGGTTTGCCTATCAGGAGGATTACTTTCAGAACATCACGGAAGAGCTGGATATGGTTTTCCTGTGCAATCCGAATAATCCCACAGGAGGAACTGTGGACCGGGCGTTTCTGATCGCGGCGGCGGAGCGGTGCCGGGAATGTGGCTGCCTGCTTGTCGTGGACGAGTGTTTCAATAAGTTTCTGGATGACGCGGAAGCGGTCACGATGAAGCCTTATCTCGAACAGTATCCGAATCTCGTGATTCTGGATGCTTTTACGAAAATATATGCGATGCCCGGCCTCCGGCTCGGTTACTGTATGACGGCCAATGAGAGAATCCGGGAAAAAATGCGCTCTGTCATGCAGCCCTGGAGCGTCTCCACGCTGGCCCAGGTGGCCGGTGAGGCTGCCCTGGAAGAAGAGTTTTATGTGTATGAAGTGCGGACTGTGATCCGGGAGGAACGAAGCTTTCTGGAGCACGAGATGCGGAAACTGGGGCTTACGGTCTTTTCGGCGAGAGCGAATTTTATCTTTTTCAAGGCGCCGGAAGATCTGGCAGAAAAGTTGCTGGCGAAAAGCATCCTGATCAGGGACTGCAGCAATTACCGCGGCCTGAAGAAAGGATATTTCCGCATTGCGGTCCGAGGCCACAGGGAAAACGAGGCGCTGATGCGGGCTTTCGCGGAAGTCTTGAGCTGATTTTTTTACAAAGGAAAGGAAATCGATATGGCAAAAACGATTATGATCCAGGGCACGATGTCCAACGCCGGAAAAAGTCTTCTGGCGGCGGGCCTCTGCCGGATCTTCAAGCAGGACGGCTATAAGGTAGCGCCCTTTAAGTCTCAGAATATGGCCTTAAACTCCTTCATCACAGAGGAGGGGCTCGAGATGGGAAGAGCCCAGGTCATGCAGGCGGAGGCCGCAGGAATCAAGCCCAGTGTCTACATGAACCCGATCCTTCTGAAACCTACTAACGACGTGGGCTCCCAGGTGATCGTAAATGGGGAAGTTCTGGGAAATATGCCGGCGAGAGAGTATTTCGCCTTCAAAAAACAGCTGATTCCGAAGGTGCAGGAGGCCTTCGACCACCTGGCAGCCGAGTATGATATCATCGTCATCGAGGGTGCGGGAAGTCCGGCGGAGATCAATCTCAAGAAGGACGATCTGGTCAACATGGGTATGGCAAAAATGGCGAAAGCGCCGGTGCTTCTGGTGGGAGATATCGATCGGGGCGGAGTCTTTGCCCAGCTCGTCGGGACGGTGATGCTTCTCACCGAGGAAGAAAAGAAGATGGTGAAAGGTCTCGTCATCAACAAATTCCGGGGAGACAAGACGATTCTGGACCCGGGCATCGAGATGCTGGAGGATTTGGCTCACATTCCGGTGGTCGGCGTGGCTCCCTATATGCAGCTGGAGCTGGACGACGAGGACAGCCTGACGGAGCGTTTTCACGGAAGCCAGGAGACGGCTCTTATCGATATCGCCGTGATCCGGGTACCGAGAATTTCCAACTTTACGGATTTCAACCCCTTCGAGGGTATCGAGGGCGTGTCCCTCCGCTATGTGCAGAACGCGGCGGAGCTTAAGAATCCGGATATGATTATCCTTCCGGGAACGAAAAACACGATGGAGGATCTGCTCTGGATGCGCCAGAACGGTCTGGAAGCGGCGATTCTCAAGAAAGCCGGGGCCGGAACCGTGATCTTTGGCGTCTGCGGCGGCTATCAGATGATGGGAGAGAGCCTCAAAGACCCGATGGGCGTGGAAGCCGGAGGGGAGATCCGCGGTATGCGCCTTCTGCCGATCGACACGGTTTTCGAGGGAGAAAAGACGAGAACCAGAGTGACCGGAAGCTTTGAGGGACTTTCCGGCGTGCTGAAATCGCTGAATGGTGTCGCTATCGAGGGCTACGAAATCCATATGGGAGCCACCACGAGAAAAGAGGGCTGTCAGGCCTCCACAAAGATCTGCAACCATGCGGCTGCCGGTACGGCGGAAGAAAAGCTGGACGGAGCTTGCCATGACAACATTTATGGCACCTACGTTCACGGCGTTTTTGACAAAGAAGGCGTGGTGAAGACCATTGTCATGGCTCTGGGCGAGCGGAAAGGTATCGATATGTCTTCCGTGGCATCGATCGATTTTACGGCCTTCAAGGAAAGTCAGTATGACAAGCTGGCCGAGGGCCTGCGAGCGCACCTTGATATGGAAAAGATCTATGAGATTCTGGAAAAGGGACTGGAGGAATAGAAGATGAAGGTAGAACTGGAAAATGTCCTTCCGAGAGACATTGAAAAAAGAAGTTTTGAGATCATCACAGAGGAACTGGGCGATACGCCGCTGATTCCCGGAACCGAGCTGATCGTCAAGCGCTGCATCCATACGAGTGCGGATTTTGATTATGCGAAGAATCTCCGTTTCTCCGAGGGCGCGGTGGAAAAAGCCCTGAACGCCATCAAAAATGGCGCCTGGATCGTGACCGACACCCAGATGGCCAGGGCAGGCATTAACAAACGGGCGCTGGCCCGCTACGGCGGCGAGGTCTGCTGCTTCATGTCCGATGAAGATGTGGCTGCCAGAGCGAAAGCCGAGGGAACCACCCGGGCCACCGCCAGCATGGACAAGGCCCTGACCCTTGAAAAGCCCCTGATTTTCGCCGTTGGAAACGCTCCGACAGCTCTGGTCCGCCTCTATGAGCTCATCGAGGACAAGAAACTGAACCCGGAACTCATCATCGGCGTCCCCGTGGGCTTCGTCAACGTGGTCCAGTCCAAAGAACTGATCATGCACACCGATGTCCCCTACATTGTCGCCGCCGGTCGGAAAGGCGGAAGCAACATCGCTGCCTGCATTGTCAATGCACTGCTGTATATGCTCAATGATGACCGAGGATGAAAAAACATAAACTAATGGATTGCAATCATTAGAAGTACATGTTATATTGAATTCATGGGAAGTCAGAACAAACCAAGGCGGCCTGCCAATGTACGTTACCTATTCGGATCTGATCCAAATAGGTATCTTCATTGTCGCTCTCATAGGATGATGTTGGGGTCAAAAGGTCTTTTGCCCCCAACTGATGCCTACGAATTGCTCCGCTGCAAAGCAGCTCCCGCAA
>NZ_JAJEPR010000052.1:0-16211 GCF_020686945.1 Fusicatenibacter faecihominis
CGCCTCGTTCAGTCGCCTTGTCGATGAAAAAACATTCTGCGTTATTTAACTGAAAGTCAATGAGACAGCACACTAGGCGGTACTTATTTTTGCACTTTTGCGATACATATAGAAAGAGAGTGTGCAAAAAGCAGGTGAAGCCCAGCTATGGAGGGAAACATCGTCATTTATTCCAGAAAATCCCGTTTTACGGGAAAAGGGGAGAGCATCGGCAATCAGACGGAGCTCTGCCGGGAGTACATAAAATTTCATTTTGGGGAAGAAGCCCTGGAAGAGACCTTTCTCTATGAGGACGAAGGTTTTTCCGGGGGAAACTTAAAACGGCCCGGTTTTCAGCGCATGATGGCTTTTGTCCGGAAAGGCGGCTGCCGGGCCATCGTTGTCTACCGCCTAGACCGGATCAGCCGCAACATCAGTGATTTCGCCGGCCTTATCGAGGAGCTTTCGGCTCTCGGGACGGCCTTCATTTCCATCCGGGAGCAGTTCGACACGGGAACACCGATGGGCAGGGCCATGATGTATATCGCCTCGGTGTTTTCTCAGCTGGAGCGGGAGACCATCGCCGAGCGGATCCGCGATAATATGCGGGAGCTGGCCCGAACCGGCCGCTGGCTTGGCGGAACCACGCCGACGGGCTATACTTCGGAGGCGGTGAGCAGCATCTCTCTGGATGGGAAAACGCGAAAAAGCTGTCAGCTAAAGCTGGTTCCGGAAGAAGCAAAGATCGTCCGGAAGATTTACGAAAGTTACGAAGCGACGGAGTCTCTTGCCGGAACCGAGGCGGAGCTTATGAAAGCGGGGATACGGACGAAAAACGGCCGGTCTTTCACCCGTTTTTCCATCAGGGCCATTCTGGAAAATCCGGTCTATCTGACGGCGGATTCAGACGCCTGGGAGTATTTTGACCGGGCGGGGACGGAAGTTTCTTCTCCAAGGGCGGCTTTCGACGGCCTTCATGGAATGCTGGCCTACAATCGGACTCGCCAGGAAAAAGGAAAAAAGACTGAGTTTCTGCCGACGGCGGAATGGATCGTGGCGGTGGGGCAGCACCCCGGTCTCATCCCCGGGAGCCGCTGGGTTCCGGTGCAGGAAAACTTAAAGAGAAATGGTTCCGGAGCTTACCGAAAGCCCAGGGGCAGCGAGAATGAAGCACTGCTGACCGGGCTTCTTTTTTGTGCCTGCGGAAGCCGGATGTACCCGAAACTTACCCCAAGAAGGGATGCTGAGGACAAACGGATCTACACTTACATCTGCAGCCTCAAGGAGCGGAGTCGCAAGAGTCTCTGTAACCGGAAAAATGCCAACGGAAACCTTCTGGACCGGGAAATTTTAGAAAAAATCGACCCGGATTTGGAGGCGCTTTCCGTGGAAGAGAAGCGGCGGAAGCTGCGAACACTTCTGAAAAGAGTCGTCTGGGACGGCGAAGAGGCGAAGCTGGAGCCCTCAGGTGAGGATAGCAAATGAGCTTCTCATGCTCTTTCGTTCCAGAAAGAAAAACGGCCGGGAGGTCTCCCTTTACGAACCCATCGGCACCGACAAGGAAGGGAACGAGATCAGTCTCCTGGATATTCTGGAGAGCAGCGATGGCGATATCGCGGAGGCCATGGATTTCCGGAAAAACTTAAGGCGGCTGTATAAAATTTTTGATGGAACCCTGACGGAGCGGGAGAAGCGTGTACTGATCCTGCGCTACGGCATGTTCGGCGGGGAGGAGAAGACCCAGCGGGAGATTGCGGAGAAACTTCATATTTCCCGTTCCTACGTTTCCAGGATCGAAAAAGGCGCCCTGGGAAAGCTGAAAAAGCGCCTCGATTCAGAGGAAGTATTGTAAGGCGGAGCTTTCCGGCTCAAGGGCCGGAGGTTCCGCAAAAAAGGTACTTGCAGATTTTTCATCTGTGAGGTATGATAGTGTTATCGGGAGATGTTCTTCTCCTGTTCTTTCATGGCAGTTCTGCCGGAATTATCACAACAAATTTATAAAATAAAATAACTGCATGCCCGGGCCGTAGGTTTACTGTCTGTTTTTTGCGTGCAGAAAAAGAGGAGGCATGATCGTTTTGTACAGCAGTATACTCTCCGCGTCGGTTTTTGGACTCACAGCCCGGAAAATCCGTGTGGAGGCAGATGTGAGCAACGGCCTTCCGGGCGCGGTGATGGTGGGCTACCTGGCGGGGCAGGTCCGGGAGACCATGGACAGGGTCCGGACTGCACTGAAAAACAGCGATTTTGCGCTGGAGCCAAAGAAACTCACAGTCAATCTGGCCCCGGCAGGCTTTAAAAAGGAAGGTAGCTTTTTTGATCTTCCCGTAGCTCTGGCGATTCTTTCCGCCTACGGCCTTCTGGAGGAAAAACATACGGAAGGTCTTCTGGTGGTGGGAGAGCTCGGCTTAAACGGCGAGGTCTGCCCGGTGAGCGGCATTCTTCCCGTGGTGCTGGAGGCGAAAAGGGAGGGCTGCCGGGCCTGCATGGTGCCCTGGGACAATGTAAAAGAGGCGGAATATGCCGGGATTCTGCCAGTCATCGGCGTGAAAACGCTGAAAGAAGCAGTATCGTTCCTCTCACCGGAACCGCGCTGGAAAACGGTTTCCGTGACAGGAAAAGTTTCTGTTGAAGCTTCTGCCTACACCGGGCCTGATTTCCGGGATATCCGGGGGCAGCAGGAGGCCCGACGGGCGGCGGAGATCGCGGTCTCAGGTTTCCATAACCTTCTTCTCATCGGACCTCCCGGCAGCGGAAAATCCATGCTGGCGAGCCGGATTCCTTCGATCCTGCCGGGCCTTTCCCGGGACGAGGTTCTCGAAATCTCTTCCATATATAGTATCGCCGGTCTTTTAAATACAGAGCATCCGCTGGTGACGGAGAGGCCTTTCCGGGCGCCCCATCACACGATCACGACCCAGGCCCTCTCGGGAGGCGGAAGGATTCCAAGACCGGGGGAGATCAGCCTGGCTCACCGGGGCGTTTTATTCTTAGACGAACTTCCGGAATTTCCCCGGATGGCCCTCGAAGTCCTCCGTCAGCCTCTGGAAAACCGGAAAATTCTCATCAGCCGGAGCAATTATTCTGAAGAATTTCCCGCGGATTTTCTTTTACTGGCGGCCATGAATCCCTGCAAATGCGGCTATTATCCGGATCTGACCCGCTGTACCTGCACGGAACGGGAGATTCACGGGTATCTGCACCGGATCAGCCGCCCTTTGCTGGACCGGATGGATCTCAGCGCGGAGATGTCGAGGATTCCCTTTGAGGAACTTCTGAAAAAACAGCCAAAAGGAACAAAAGAGGAGGATTCTGCGGCGATCCGCAGCCGGGTGGAGAAGGTGCAGAAGATTCAGGCGCGGCGTTACGAGGGGACGTCCTACCGCTTTAACGGGGATCTTGATTCCGCCGGGGTGCAGAAATACTGCGCCCTTGGCGCGGCGGAGGAAAAGCTTCTGGAGGGCATGTATCAGAAATTTTCTCTGACGGCCAGGAGTTGTCACCGGCTTTTGAAAGTGGCCCGGACCCTGGCAGATATGGATGAGAGTGAAAACATCGGGAAAAAGCACCTGGCCGAGGCGGCGGCCTTCCGGGCAGCCGATGAGAAATACTGGGGATAAAGGAGGAGTTTTATGGAAGAATACTGGAGATGGTTTATGTATCAGACGAAAATCCTGCCAGAGCAGAGAGTGAAATGTCTGGAATATTTTGAAACGCCGGAAAATATGTTTATAGCGCCGGCGGCAAAAGTGGAAAAAGCGGAGTTTTTAAGTGAGGCCGCCCGGGAGGAGCTTTTAAGAACCCGGACAGCGGGGGAGCTTTCCCGCGAGGAAAAGGAGCTGCAGGAAAAAGAGATCGACTTTTATTCCATGGAGCATCCTGCCTATCCGGCCCGGTTAAGGGAGATTCCCCATGCACCCTGCGGCCTTTTTGTGAAAGGAAGGCTCCCTCAGTTTGAAAAAGAGAAAAAGAAAGTCCAGGCCGCGGCTATCGTGGGGGCCCGCTGGGCAAGCCACGTCGGTCTTTCGTTGGCAAAAGAAACTGCCGGAGCACTGGCTTTGGAGGGAATCCCTGTGATTTCCGGCATGGCATCCGGCATCGACGGGGCGGCCCAGGAAGCGGCACTTCTGGCAGGAGGAGCGAGCTATGCCGTCCTTGGCTGCGGGCCGGATCTCTGTTATCCGAGACATAACCGCGGGCTTTATCAGATGTTGGAAACGGGCGGAGGACTGATTTCCGAGTATCCGCCGGGCACTCCACCCATTGCCTGGCATTTTCCCTATCGGAACCGGATCATCTCAGGCCTTTCCGACGCGATCCTCGTGGTGGAGGCCCGTTTAAAGAGTGGCTCTCTTATCACCGCTGACTATGCGCTGGAGCAGGGGAAGGATGTTTATGCGGTTCCGGGCCGGATTGAGGACCCCTTAAGCCAGGGCTGCAACCGTCTCATCAGCCAGGGAGCCGGGATTTTCTGCTCTCTGAACGGCTTTTTGACGGAGCTTGGCATCACAAACAGAAATTATGAAAATTTAAGAAAAAATGAATTGACACTTGAAAAAACAGAAAGTATGGTTTATAGTTGTGTAGATTTCCGGGGGAAAAGTCTGGAAGTCATAGGGATTGAGACCGGGCTTCCGAGAGAAGAGGTACTCACCGCTCTGCTTTCCCTGGAGCTTATGGATCTGATCGAAGAAAAATCCAGGTATTATTATAGAAAGTGACGCGGAAGATCACAGGAAGCCTGCCATTCCGCGCCGCATGGAGGAGTTTGTTCATGGCAAAATATCTTGTGATCGTAGAGTCACCGACAAAAGTCAAAACGATCAAAAAATTCTTGGGCAGCAATTATGAGGTGGCTGCATCCAACGGTCATGTGCGTGACCTTCCCAAAAGCCAGCTGGGAGTGGACGTGGAAAATGACTATGAACCAAAATATATCACCATCAGAGGAAAGGGAGACATTCTTGCCTCCCTTCGTAAGTCTGCGAAGAAGGCGGACAAAGTTTATCTCGCAACCGACCCGGACCGCGAAGGAGAAGCCATTTCCTGGCACCTTTCCAAAGCGCTGAAGCTGGACGAGAGTAAAATGAACCGTATCACCTTCAATGAGATCACCAAAAATGCGGTAAAGGATTCCTTAAAACATGCAAGGGATATCGATATGAATCTGGTCAATGCCCAGCAGACCCGCCGGATTCTGGACCGTATGGTAGGTTACCTGATCAGCCCGGTGCTCTGGGCGAAGGTAAAAAGAGGCTTAAGCGCCGGCCGTGTGCAGTCTGTGGCCCTTCGCATTATTGCGGACCGGGAGGAGGAGATCAACTCCTTTATTCCGGAGGAGTACTGGACCCTGGACGCAGATTTTAATATCGCCGGGGAGAAAAAACCTCTGAAGGCAAAATTTTATGGAACAGACAAAAAGAAACTCCTGCTCCACAGCGAGGAGGAGGTCAACGAAATTCTGGAGAAGCTGAAAAATGCCGAGTACCAGGTCAGCGATGTGAAAAAAGGCGAGCGCGTCAAGAAAGCGCCCCTTCCCTTCACGACCAGTACGCTGCAGCAGGAAGCATCCAAAGTTCTGAATTTTTCCACCCAGAAGACCATGCGGATCGCTCAGCAGCTCTATGAAGGAATCGACATCAAGGGCAGCGGTACCGTGGGTCTGATTACCTACCTTCGTACCGATTCCACCCGTATCTCCGAGGAAGCCGACCAGGCGGCAAGAGCCTATGTAGCTTCCAATTATGGAGAAAATTATGTCGCGGAGGGAACCACCGAGGCGAAAAAAAGTGCCAAAAGGATCCAGGATGCCCACGAGGCCATCCGTCCTTCCGATATCACCCGGTCGCCGATTCTGGTGAAAGAGTCCTTAAGCCGTGACCAGTTCCGTCTCTATCAGCTGATTTGGAAACGCTTCACCGCGAGCCGCATGGCGAATGCAGTTTACGAGACTACCCAGGTAAAGATTCAGGCAGGGGATTACAATTTCCATGTGTCCGCTTCCCGTCTCTCCTTCGACGGCTTCATGTCCGTCTATGTGGATGACTCCGCAGAAAAAGAGGAGAACAACGTTCTTTTAAAAGGCATCGGCACCGACACGAAGCTGAGCCTGAAAGAGTTTCATCCGGAACAGCACTTTACCCAGCCGCCGGCTCATTACACAGAGGCCGCCCTGGTAAAAACGCTGGAGGAGCTGGGTATCGGACGCCCCAGTACCTACGCGCCGACGATCACGACGATCATCGCCCGCCGCTATGTGGCCAAGGAGAACAAGAATCTCTACATGACCGAGCTCGGCGAGGTAGTCAATTCCATCATGAAGCAGGCTTTCCCGAGCATCGTGGATGTGAACTTTACCGCTTATCTTGAAGCACTTCTCGATAAAGTGGAAGAGGGCACCGTGAAATGGAAGACAATTATCAGAAATTTCTATCCGGATCTTGAAGAACTGGTGAAAAAGGCGGACAAAGAGCTGGAACATGTGAAGATCGAGGACGAAGTCACCGATGTGATCTGCGACAAATGCGGCAGAAACATGGTCATTAAATACGGTCCTCACGGAAAGTTCCTGGCCTGCCCGGGCTTCCCTGAGTGCAAAAATACCAAGCCCTATCTCGAGAAGATCGGCGTGGCCTGCCCGAAATGCGGCAAGGATATCGTCATCCGCAAGACCAAGAAGGGCAGAAAATATTACGGCTGCGAGGACAATCCGGAATGCGACTACATGTCCTGGCAGAAACCCTCCGGAAAACTGTGTCCGAAATGCGGTTCTATGCTTGTAGAAAAAGGAAATAAGCTCGTTTGTTCCGGAGAAGCCTGCAATTATGTGGAAAATAAATAATTTTTTGATTATTCAGAGCCAAGCAGATTCATTGATGAAAGTGTGAGTCATGCTTGCATGAACGAACACTTTTGTCAGTGAATCTATTTGGCGAGTAGCCAAATCGAGATGAAGCGAAGCGGAATCGAGATGGGCTCTGAATAATTTAGTAATTTTTCAGATAAACATTGCAATTCTGAAAACTCTGTGCTATAGTGAAGAAAAGCTACGTTATTTTGATAACAGTTGCATTTTTTGGCCCTTTTGGAGCAATATTTCACCAGGCAAGGAGGAAAAGATGAGCGTACAGTTATTAGACAAGACAAGGAAAATCAATAAGCTTTTGCATAACAACAATTCCAGTAAAGTCGTTTTCAACGATATATGCCAGGTACTGACAGAAATTCTGGATTCCAATATTCTGGTTATCAGCCGGAAGGGAAAAGTCCTTGGTGTCAGTCTTTGTCCTGGAGTGGAAGAGATCAAAGAACTTATCGACGATGAAGTGGGCGGCTACATTGATTCCATGCTGAATGAGCGCCTCCTGGGAGTCCTTTCCACGAAAGAAAATGTCAATCTGGAGACCCTGGGCTTTGTGGGAGACAATATCAAAAAGTATCAGGCCATCATTAACCCCATCGACATTGCCGGCGAGCGTCTCGGAACTGTGTTTATGTACAAGAGCGACAGCCAGTATGAGATCGATGATATTATCTTAAGTGAGTATGGCACCACCGTTGTGGGCCTGGAGATGATGCGTTCCGTTCATGAGGAGAACGCGGAGGAGAACCGCAAGATCCAGATCGTAAAATCTGCCATCAACACCCTTTCCTTCTCCGAGCTGGAAGCCATCATTCACATCTTTGACGAGCTGGACGGCATGGAAGGTATCCTGGTTGCCAGCAAGATCGCAGACCGCGTGGGTATCACCCGTTCCGTTATCGTCAACGCCCTTCGAAAATTCGAGAGTGCCGGCGTCATCGAGTCCCGCTCCAGCGGAATGAAAGGCACCTACATCAAGGTTCTGAACGATGTGGTTTTCGACGAACTGGCCGAAATCAAGAAACAGAAGAAATAAAACATACAAAAGAAGCGCTGCATCAGAAAAAACTGGTGCGGTGCTTTTTTTCGGTAAAAAACAAAAACATATAAAAAAGAGAGTAAAATAGAGGAAATAAGAGATAATTAAAAAATATACCATAATTTACAGGTATAATCAGGTTTGCACATTTTCCACTTTTTCACTAATATAAGGGCAACGGTTAGCACTCGATAAAAGTGAGTGCTAATAACGCAAATGAGAGAGCATATTATTAAGGAGGAATATATTATGAAGTTAGTACCTTTAGGCGACAGAGTTGTATTAAAACAGTTTGAAGCAGAAGAGACAACAAAATCCGGAATCATCCTTGCAGCTAAATCCCAGGAGAAACCCCAGGAGGCTGAGGTTGTAGCAGTAGGCCCGGGCGGAATGGTTGACGGAAAAGAAGTTACCATGCAGGTAAAGGTTGGCGACAAAGTGATTTATTCCAAATATTCAGGCAACGAGGTAAAACTCGAGGACGAAGAATATATCATCGTAAAACAGAGCGACATTCTGGCTATCGTAGAGTAATAGAAGGAGGAAATTCATCATGGCTAAAGACATTAAATATGGAACAGACGCAAGAAAAGCTCTTGCAGCAGGCGTAGATAAACTGGCAGATACCGTAAAGGTAACGCTTGGACCCAAAGGAAGAAACGTAGTTCTGGATAAACAGTACGGTGCTCCCCTCATCACCAATGACGGTGTTACCATCGCAAAAGAGGTTGAGCTTGAGGACGCTTTCGAGAATATGGGCGCTCAGCTGGTAAAAGAAGTAGCTACCAAGACCAACGATGTAGCCGGTGACGGTACCACAACTGCAACCGTTCTGGCACAGGCAATGATCCGCGAGGGTATGAAAAACCTGGAAGCAGGCGCTAACCCCATTGTTCTTCGTAAAGGTATGAAGAAAGCAACTGAGTGCGCTGTAGAAGCTATCGCAAAAATGAGTAGCAAAGTAACCGGCAAAGCTCAGATGGCAAGAGTAGCAGCTATCTCCGCAGGCGATGACGAGGTAGGAAACATGGTAGCAGACGCTATGGAGAAAGTTTCCAGTGACGGCGTTATCACCATTGAAGAGAGCAAGACCATGAAGACCGAGCTTGACCTGGTAGAAGGTATGCAGTTCGACAGAGGATATATTTCCGCTTACATGTCTACCGATATGGAGAAAATGGAAGCTATCCTGGATGATCCGTACATCCTGATTACCGACAAGAAGATCTCCAATATTCAGGAAGTTCTGCCGCTGCTGGAGCAGATCGTACAGTCCGGCAAGAAACTTCTCATCATCGCTGAGGATATCGAGGGTGAGGCTCTGACCACCCTGATCATGAACAAACTGCGTGGTACTCTGCAGGTAGTCGGCGTGAAAGCACCGGGCTATGGCGACAGAAGAAAAGAGATGCTGCAGGATATCGCAATCCTGACCGGCGGTACCGTAATCTCCGAGGAGCTGGGTCTGGAGCTTAAAGACACCACTCTGGATCAGCTGGGAAGAGCAAAATCAGTTAAAGTTCAGAAAGAGACCACCGTTATCGTTGACGGCGCTGGCGACAAGAAGAACATTCAGGATCGTGTCGCTCAGATCAAAGCAAGAATCGAGGAGACCACTTCCGAATTCGATAAAGAGAAACTGCAGGAGAGACTGGCTAAACTGGCTGGCGGCGTAGCTGTTATCCGTGTAGGTGCTGCTACTGAGACCGAGATGAAAGAAGCAAAACTCCGTATGGAGGATGCCCTGAATGCTACAAGAGCAGCTGTTGAAGAGGGTATCGTATCCGGTGGCGGATCTGCTTACATCCACGCTTCCAAGTCTGTTGCCGAGCTGGTAAACGAGCTGGAAGGTGATGAGAAGACTGGAGCAAAAGTTGTACTGAAAGCTCTGGAGGCTCCGCTTCATCAGATCGCTGCAAACGCAGGTCTTGAGGGTGCCGTTATCATCAACAAAGTAAGAGAGTCCGAGGTTGGCATGGGCTTCGATGCATACAAAGAAGAGTATGTAAACATGGTAGATGCAGGTATCCTGGATCCGGCCAAAGTTACCAGAAGCGCTCTGCAGAACGCAACCAGCGTTGCTTCTACCTTCCTGACTACCGAGTCCGTAGTAGCAAACATCAAAGAGCCGGTTCCGGCAGCTCCCGCAGGTGCAGCTGGCGGAATGGGAATGATGTAATCCCAGCTATAAAAAATAAGCAAAGCGAAGACCGTCGCCCCTGTGGCGGCGGTTTTCTTTTTATCATAAGTTTATAATTCTTTACTTCCATTCCCTAAAAAAAAGAGTTATAATAGAAAGCAATGATGATGTGTAACTGTTCAGAGCCAAGCAGATTTTCATGCAAAAGTGTGAATCATGCTTGCATGAATGAACACTTTTACCTGGAAATCTATTTGGTGGATACGCCACACCGACGAAATACGCAGCATTTTGGAGGTGGCTCTGAACAGTTACGCTGATGTTTAGAAAAAACATCAGCATTTATGAGCAAACTGACAAAGGAGGAACAAATTTATGAGCGATTTGTATATAGAATTACTCGTAAAGAAAAAGAAGACATCCACCGACACTCTGCTGAAGGTTCTGATGATCGGCGCTACCGTCATTTTCGTATTGGGAGGCATCCTGTTCAATCCGATCATCCTGCTTCTGGCTGTTGTTATGGGCGTGGTGGACTACTTCAAGCTGCCGTCTCTGGATCTGGAGTACGAATATCTCTATGTGAACGGAGAGCTGGATATCGACAAGATTATGTCCAAGCAGAAGAGAAAAAGAGTGGGAAGCTACGATATGAAGAAAGTGGAGATCGTTGCTCCGAAAAATTCCCACGAGCTGGATTCCTTCCGTAACCGGAAAGATATCAAGGTTCACGATTACTCTTCCCTGGAAGAAAATGCTAAGACCTTCGGTATGGCGATCAACGGCGACAAGGGCATGGAACTCATCTATTTTGATCCCAATGAGGCGATCATCAAAGATATGCAGCGCATTGCTCCGAGAAGTGTAAAACTGTATTAAAAGAAAAAGAAAAGCGTATGCGGTTTTCAGATCATCTGAAAGCGCTTACGCTTTTTCTGTGAGGAGAAAAAATATGAATATTTTGATCATGTGGGTGATGGCCTGCGGGGCTGTCTTAGGCGGCCTGGACCGGATTCTGGGGAACCGTTTCGGCCTGGGAAAACGTTTTGAGGAAGGTTTTGAGCTTTTAGGGGCCACGGCTCTTTCCATGGCAGGAATCATCTGCCTGGTGCCCCTTCTGACCCTGGGCCTTGAAAAAACAATCGTGCCTTTCTGGAAGCTCCTTGGCCTGGACCCCGCCATGCTGGGCGGTATCATCGCTATTGATATGGGTGGTTTTCAGCTGGCAGTAGAACTGGCAGCCGATCCGAAAGTGGCCTCCTATGCAGGCATTCTCGTGGCAGCAACCCTGGGCTGTACCGTGACCTTTACCATTCCCGTCGGCATGGGAATGGTTCCGGAAAAAGACCGGCCCCTCTTTGCAAGAGGCATCCTTTTTGGCCTGATTCTGCTTCCGGTATCCCTCTTTCTTGGAGGCCTTCTGACCGGCCTGATGCCGTTGAACACGATCCGTCAAAGCCTTCCGGTGTTCCTGGCCTGCCTTGCTCTGGCCCTTGGCATTGCAAAATGGCCGGATCAGCTTGTAAGGGGCTTCCTTCATTTTTCCAATGCGATCCGCCTGATTTCCACGCTGGGACTGATCTTTGGGGCCTTCGCCTATATGACCGGCGTAAGCCTTCCCTTTCCGATGACGCCCCTTGAGGAGGCCATGAAGACTGTTTCCTCCATCGGCATCGTCATGCTGGGAAGCCTTCCGATGGCGGAGCTTCTCCAGCGGATTTTAAAAGTGCCCCTTGCCTGGCTCGGCAAAAAGACCGGCATGAACAGCGCCAGCATGACCGGCCTCCTCCTCGGCGGCGTCAGCGTCGTCCCCGCCATCGCCCTCATCCGCGACATGGACCGCCGCGGCAAGATCGTAAACGCCGCCTTCCTGGTCTCCGCCGCCTCCGCCCTGGCAGCCCACCTGGGATTTACCTTTGGAATACAGAAAGAAATGGTGGTGCCGCTGTTGGCGGTGAAATTTGTCGGCGGTATTCTGGGAGGAGTAACGGCGTATTTGCTGACGGAGAAGCTAGATGTCCCTATGGATTTATTTTGCGATAAAGAGAACGCCTAAAGTTCCAGGGCCACAATGGCTGGAAATAACACCGCCAGCCTGAGTCTCCAGGATTTCATGAAAGACTCCTAAGGACTCCAGATAGGAGTGTACTGCATCGACGGTCGCACGGTCACAGCCGGAATGGGTAATAAATACACGGTCGCGCCGTGCGTCTTTTAAATCTTCTTCCATATCTTTCACATAGGCCATGATGACAGCGGCGATTTTTCCACGGTACTTTTTGTCTGCGTTCATGGCTCCATTTTCTACCACAATTTTGGGATGCAGTTTGAAAACGCTTCCTGCCATGGCAGCAACGGCATTGCAGCGGCCGCCCCGGTACAGATAAGTAAGAGTATCCACAACGAAACTTGCCCGGACCTTTGGTTTTAACGTCTCTATAGCGGAAACGATTTCTTTGGCTGAGCAGTGATTCTCAGCCATAATAGAGGCTTCTATTACAAGAAGCCCGATTCCGGTGGAAAGGCTGGCGGAATCGACAACGGTAATAAGGTCTGAAGCCTCCAGTTCTTCTGCTGCGAGGCGCATGACATTACCGGAAGTGGACATGCTGGAAGAGATGGAAAAACAGACCACTTCGCGCCGCTCTTTTACATAGGGCCGGAAAAGTTCAATAGCGGTTTCCAGTGACGGAGCAGAGGTTTTGGGAGTCGTCTTATGTTCATCGGACCAGGCATAAATCTGATCCGGTGCAATGTTTTTTCCATCCTCGTATTCATTTTCACCCAGAAGAATGTGAAGAGGCAGAATATCGATATTATATTTTGCAATCAATTCCGGTGAAAGGTCGCAGGTACTGTCTGAAATGATTTTTACTCTGTTGCAGATCGCCATGTTTTTTCTCTCCTTTTTGATTTTTGATTTCTATCATCTTACCATAAAAAAGGTGATTGTGCATACCAGATTTCACAATCAGGTGAGATTCCCCGTTGTAAAAAGTTCCCTGAAATGTTAAGCTTAACTAAAAGATTATACAAAGGAGACGTTATCATGAATTTACAGAACATTTTTGATTCCACGGATTTCGTTCATGCCAGCGGCACGAAGGAAGAGCTGGCTGTGGCAGAATTTCTGAAGGGCCAGTGCGAAAGCTTAGGCGTTCCGGCGCGGATCGAACCGTTTCGCGTGGCCATGAGTGATATCGAGGAGGCTCATCTTTTTGCAGACGGAAAAGAGATTCCCTGCAAGGCCTTCAACTGCTGCGGCAGCGGTGTGGTAGAAGGAGAGCTTTACTACATGCCGGGAACAGACCCTGTTTCCATGGCCGGAGCAAAGGACAAGGTCGTACTTTTTGATACCCAGGGAATCGGCTTTTTCGCTTATCAGGATCTGATGAAAGCGGGAGCAAAGGCAATCCTGTTTCAGTATGGAAATGCTTATTATCCAAACGACGATATCGATCAGAGAGACCTCAGAGAGGTGGTAAGCGGAGAGAAAAAAGTACTCTGCGCCATGATTCATTCCCGCCAGGCAGTAGAACTGGTAAAAAATAAAGTAAAAACAATTCGTCTGGAAGTGTCCCAGAAAGAATACGACGGAGAATCCCATAATGTCATTGCCGGGCTTCCCGGAAAAAGAGAGGAATCTATCGTGCTAACGGCCCATTACGACAGCACTTCCCTGTCCCACGGAGCCTACGACAACATGAGCGGCTGCGCCGGGCTTCTCGGAATTATGGAAGCCATGAAAGACAAAGAGCTGAACTATGGCCTGCGTTTTGTTTTCTGCGGAAGCGAGGAACGGGGACTTCTGGGCTCCAAGGCTTATGTCCGGGATCATGAGAAAGAACTGGAAAAAGTGGCGCTGAACATCAACCTTGATATGATCGGAACCTATATGGGAAAATTCATTTCCTGCGTTTCCGCGGAAGAAAAACTGGCCGGTTACATTTCCTATATGGCAGCAGAGGTCGGCTTCCCGGTTGAGGCCAGAGCGGGCGTATATTCCAGCGATTCTACGCCTTTTGCAGACAAAGGGGTTCCTTCTCTTTCTTTTGCCCGCATTGCCAGCAAAAATGTGGCGCCGATTCACTGCCGCTACGATCTGAAAGAAGTCATGTCCATGGAGCAGCTCCAGAAAGATATTGATTTCCTGGTGAAATTTACCGAGCGCTTTGCGAATGCAGTTGTCTGCCCGGTTTCCAGAGAGATTCCGGAAAAAATTAAGAAAGAACTGGATGAGTACCTTTTCAGAAAGAGAAAAGAGTGATTTTTACAGGAGGTTCCAAAATGAAAACACGGAGACTTGGAAAAACAAACCTTCAGGTCAGCGAGATCGGTTTCGGCGGAGAATGGCTGGAGCGCCATCCGGAAGAGGAGGGCATCGAGCTGATTCATTATGCTGCTTCTCAGGGGATCAACATTCTGGATTGCTGGATGGCCGATCCGAAATCGAGAGACATCATCGGAAAAGGAATCAAGGAGAACCGCAGCCAGTGGTTTATTCAGGGCCATATCGGCTCCACCTGGAAGGACGAGCAGTATTTCCGGACAAGAGATATGAGATATGTCCGTCCCGCTTTTGAGGATCTCTTGAAACGGCTGCAGACCGATTACATTGATCTCGGAATGATCCATTATGTGGATTCCGAGGAGGAATGGGAGCAGATTCAGCACTCAGACTATCTGGACTATGTGATGGAGCTCAAAAACAGCGGCATCATTCATCACATTGGCATGAGCTCCCACAACCCGAAGATGGCGATGAAAGCGGCAGAGTCCGGTTTTGTGGAGATGATCCTTTTCAGCATCAATCCGGCTTTTGACATGCTTCCCGCCAGCGAAAATATCGACACAATGTTTGCCGATGAATTTGATACCAGTTTAAAAGGTATCGATGCGGACCGGGCACGTCTCTACAAAGTCTGTGAGGAGAACGATGTGGGAATCACGGTGATGAAAGGCTTTGCCGGTGGCCGTCTCTTTGATGAAAAACGTTCCCCCTTCGGCGTAAGCCTGACTCCCATCCAGTGCATTCACTATGCCCTGACCCGACCGGCAGTCTGTTCCATCATGTGCGGCTATGACACGAAAGAGCAGGTGGAGGCGGCTGTCGCTTACGAAACCGTATCCGAGGAAGAAAAAGATTACGCTTCCGTCATTGCCAACGCGCCCTTCCATTCCTACCGGGGCGAATGTACCTACTGCGGCCACTGCAAGCCCTGCGTCTCCAACCTGGACATTGCAATGATCAATAAATTTTACGACCTGGCCACGATGCAGCCCGAAATACCGGCCACGATCCAGTCTCACTACGAGCTCCTGGAACACAAAGCCTCCGAATGCATCGCCTGCCGGGCCTGCGAAAAACGCTGCCCCTTCGGCGTGCCTATTGCGGAGAGGATGGAGAAAACGGCGAAATTGTTTGGGTGTTAAAAAAGAAAACGGATTCTGCTTCGGCAGAGTCCGTTTTTTGAAAAGTGGGAAGTCATGCAATTACCTTATTCTGAAGAATTAAATATCGAAAATTTCAGTCGTTTGTTTGACAATACCAGTGAATGTTACAAGTTTTTCTGGTTTAAAGCAATCGTAGGAAAAGTCGTTGAAGGGAAACATGAAATAACATATGAAGAACTCGCGGATGAAATGATTGCAGAAGCCTGGTATATGGTAATAGAATATCATTTGAATTTGGGGCCGCGAGACACATTGGAAAATTTAGTTGATCTTATCAAGAAAAAGAATCCGGAATTAAAGTCCTGTGAGAAGAAAAGTGTAATTATTGATTTATAATTGGAAGAACTGGATATGGAGTGCCAGGAGAAAATCAATGAAGATATGGCATATGCATTGAGTTATCTGAGCATTTATAACAATCAGCTGAATGTGCCAAAGATGCACCGGGAAATGAATAACCTGATGATCATTTATGGCTTGTCTGATATGATCTATCGTGGAATGACACTGGTGAAGTTCTATGCACCGAATGGTGTGATGCTCAGTGAAATCCTTCATTCCTGTTTTTGCAGTCATTATAATAAGACAGATGTGGAAGTACAGCAGGAGTTAGGAATAGGCAGGACTTCTTTTTATAAAATGAAGAAGCAGGCACTTGGATATTTAGGATTTTATTTTTATGAGATCGTGGTACCGCAGGCAAAGGATAAAAGATTTAAACCGTCACTGGGCGTTGA
>NZ_JAJEPR010000053.1:0-15797 GCF_020686945.1 Fusicatenibacter faecihominis
GTTTGGCGGGTCCCAAGTTCAAAAGCCTTATCGTGCAAGCACGAACGGCTTTTTGAGCTTTTGACCCTGGCATCATTTTATTGAATCGCTATAGAACCTATGTTCGTTTCTTTGCCTGTGTCTATAGTAGTATAAAATTTGCCGATTGTCAATCATTTTTTCTGGCTGTGGAATGGTTTTGGCAGATATGCCGGAAGGGGTTTTGTTTTTTATATAGAAAGAGCAGCCGGATGGCTTCGGCTGCTCTTATTATAAACGTTTCTTATGTTTCAAGTCAATATTTTTCTACGACTTCGCCCTGTTTCTTGTAGATGCTTCCTGCCGGAACCACGCCGCGGACGGAGGAAAGCGGATAAATATTGGAATCGTGGCCGATGACTGTGCCCGGATTCAGGACGGAACCGCAGCCTACTTCCACGCGGTCGCCCAGCATGGCGCCGAATTTCTTAAGGCCTGTCTCGATTTTTTCCTCTCCGGCTTTGACTACCACGAGTTTTTTATCGGATTTCACATTGGAAGTGATGGAGCCTGCTCCCATATGAGCCTTGTAACCCAGGATGGAATCTCCCACATAGTTATAATGGGGCACCTGCACCTTGTTGAAAAGCACCACGTTTTTGAGCTCTGTAGAGTTTCCCACGACAGCGCCCTCTCCTACGATGGCGTTTCCCCGGATAAATGCACAGTGGCGTACTTCGGCGTCTTTCCCGATGATGACGTTTTCACCGATAAAAGCCGTAGGCGCTACTTTGGCTGACCGTGCAATCCAGACGTTGCCTTCTCTTTTTTCGTACTCTTCTTCGCTCAAGGTGTTTCCGAGAGCCACGATAAAATCTTTGATTTTTCCCAGAACCTCCCAGGGATACTCTGCTCCTTCAAAAAGCTCTGCCGCAATGGTTTCCTTCAGATCATAAAGATTTTCGATTTTACACGTTTCCATCATACTGTCTGTTCCTCCTTTTTGGCTGCTGCCCGTCTTGGAGCGGGCTTCGTTGTTTTCTGATAATAGGTTGAGAGCTGGTCGAACATGCCCTTGAGGGCCGTCTGATAGTTTCCTGCCATGACCTGATCCGTATGGCGGCGGATGAACGTCGTCAGCTTCACCATGTATTCCTCCTGGGAAATGGTTCCCTCCGCCACATAGGTCAGACCCTTCTCCCAGCTGGCCGTAAGCTCCGGGTTCAAAAGCGACCGGATGGATACGTTGACCACACAGAAGATCATCTCACCGAGCTGGGTCGGTGTCAATACCTGAGTTTTCTTATTTAATGCCAGATACTTGTTCGCTACCAGTTTTTTCAGGATCTCCGCCCGAGTCGCGCTGGTGCCGATGCCGCTTCCCTTGATCTGGGAACGGAGCTCCTCATCCTCGATAAGAGACCCCGCATTTTCCATGGCAAGGATCATGGAACCGGAATTGTAACGCTTGGGCGGCGAGGTCTCGCCTTCCTTGATGCTTAAGCCTTTCACCGGAAGGATGCTTCCTTTTTTAAGGGCGGAAAGGGCATTCAAAAGGGCCGGATCTGCATCCAGGTTTTCACCGTCGCCTTCCGTGTTCTTTTTTTCCTTCGGCATCCCGGCCACCTTGAGATATCCCGGCTCCTGTAAAATACGGAAATTGGAGAAAAAACGCTCCTTTCCGATCATGGAAACCAGGTTGACCTTCTGATAGACCGCCGGCGGATAAAAGATACTTAAGAACCGCCGCACAATCATCTCATAAATTTTCGCCCCGTGGCCGCCGACGGACCGGAGGGCAGAGAGCCCCTGACCCGTGGGAATAATGGCGTAGTGGTCGGTGATCTGCTTATCATTGACATAGCGCGTGGAGGCGATCTTTTTATAGGCTTCCCCAGCCAGAACCTCCTGCACGAAACCGCCCGCATAGTCAAGAGCCGCAAGTCCGCGGATATTTTTATAGATTTCCTTGGACACTGCCGTGGAAAGGACTCTGGCATCGGTTCTCGGGTAAGTCACCAGCTTTTTTTCGTAGAGCTCCTGGACGATTTTCAGCGTCTCGTCCGGACTGATTTTCAGATATCTGGAACACTCATTCTGAAGCTCCGCGAGGTTATAGAGAAGCGGCGGATTTTTTGTCTCCCGTTTCTTTTCTATGCGCTCCAGAACTGCCTGCAGGGGCTGATTTTTCTCCAGAATACGGATCAGTTCCTTCGCATCCTTCTCTTCCTTGAAACCATTTTCCTTGTAAAGCTTCGGGGACTGGTACCAGTCAGAGCCCTGAACTGCCCGAAATTCTCCCGGAAACTCCTTTCCATCGCCGAGGCTCTGTGTAGCTACCACGCGGTAGAAGGGCGTTTTCACGAAATTCCGGATCTCCCATTCCCGACGGACCACCATGCCCAGCACGCAGGTCATAACCCGGCCCACGGAGATCACGGTATAACGCGTTCCCAGATAATTTGAGATGGCATTTCCGTATTTCAACGAGAGAAGCCTGGAAAAATTGATTCCCATGAGGTAATCTTCCTTGGCCCTCAGATAGGCGGAGCTGGCGAGATTGTCGTACTCGGAAAGATCCTTCGCTGTCTGAATCCCGTGAAGGATCTCCTCCTCCGTCTGCGAATCGATCCAGACTCTTTTCCGTACCTTGCCTTTGACTCCGGCCATTTGCTCCACGAGGCGGTAGATGTATTCTCCCTCCCGCCCGGAATCGGTACAGACATAGATCGCGTCCACGTCCTTCCTTTTCAGAAGGCCGCTGACGATCTGAAACTGCTTTTTCACCGACGGAATCACCTCATAGAGGAATTTTTCCGGGATAAAAGGCAGGGTCGCGAGACTCCAGCGCTTGTATTTCTCGTCGTAGACCTCCGGATAACTCATGGTCACCAGATGACCGACGCACCAGGTCACCACGGAATCCTCACTCTCCAGATAGCCGTCTTTACGGACGCTGTTTACACGGAGAGCCTTGGCAAATTCCTGGGCCACGCTGGGTTTCTCCGCAATATATAATGATTTTCCCATTCAACTAATTCCTTTTCTTCCAAACTGTAGATCTTTTTTCCGAAAAATCAGAAAAGCAAAGCCATAAAAGACGAGCCCCAAAAGCAGAAGAAAAGCTGCTGCCAGAGCTCCATTTCCTGCGCCAAACCGTTCTGGACGCAGAACCGAAAATACTGCGAGATTTCCCGGGAGCTCCAGGATTCCTCCTAAATTTCCAAGGAGATAGAGCACAAAGCTCAGTCCCGTAAGGCCCCAGAGAAACAGAGCACGCAGCTTTTTCCCCATTCCGGAGCAGGAAATCAGAAAACCGAAGGCCCCCAGCACAAACTGGATGGCAAAGGCTCCCAGGCCCAGAAAAAGGAACTCCATAATCTCAAGCTCTCCCGGACGCAGAAGCTCCGCAAAGAGAACGCCGGCTCCCATGGAAACAGCCAGCATCGCAAACTGACCGAAAACAAGAGAAAACGCTTCCGTGCGGATCACTTTTTCCCGTCCTAAAGGGGTTGCTATGTAGACGATGAGCCTGCCGCTCTCCATTCCCTCCGCCACCAGCTCTTCCGCCCGGCGAAGCGTGTATACCGTCGGGAGCAGAAGCGCCCAGAAACCGAAGAAAACAGTGGCGACTGTGCCGGAGACCGAAGGATCCGTAAGTTTCAGAGAAACCAGCTTCAAGGCCGGGTCCAGGAAATATTCTTCCAGTCCCAGAAGGAGGCTTTCGCCGGTGGGCACGCAGGACAGGATCAGAAGAGCCAGAATCAGGCAGAGGGCCAGCTCGATGCCGCACCATTTTTTCCAGGTCTCTTTTATATTTTCCAGAAATACAGGCGAACTAACCACGGATCTCACCTCCGTAATAATGAATAAACAGCACTTCTATGGGCTGATGAACCTTCTCCCAGCCCATGAGATGATACTTTTCAAGGACAGGAAGGAAAGGAGTCAGCTCTCCGGTCACGGCCACCGTCACCTGACTGCCGCAGACGCCCTGGACCTCCACATTTTCTTTCAGAAAGCCCACAGCCTCCTGCTCGGAGGAAAAGGTCAGGATATAGCTCTGCCGCTTCTGCCGGCGAAGAGCCGCCACATCGTCAATGTTTACCAGATTGCCTCTTCGCAGCATTCCGATCCGGTCGCAGCAGCGCTCCATCTCCTCAAACTCTCTCGAAGCCCAGACCACGGATTTTCCTTTTTCTTTCTCTTCCCGGATCAGCTCCGCCAGGCAGTGGCGGGCGGCCTGATCCAGATCCCTCGTCGGTTCGTCCAGAAGCACTACCCGGGGGTCGTGGACAAGAGCTCCCGCAATGCCCAGCTTTTTCTTATCCATAGGAGAAAGCTTCGTAATCTTTTCCTCCAGATTCAGCCCCAGCCTCTGGGCGGTACGGATGCCTTTTTCTATACTTTTTCTCTCCCGCACGGCTGTCTGGAACCTCAGATACTGAAGGCCCGTCATGGCTGTGGGAAATTCCGGCTGCTCCGGCAGATAACCGATCTGACAGGGCAGATCCTTCGCATGGTCATGGCAGTTTCTTCCATCTACAGAGCACCAGCCGTTTCCCGGGGTGGAAAAACCCAGGAGCAAAGAAAATATCGTTGTCTTGCCGGAATTTTCCGGTCCCAGAAGACCGAACACCTCCCCGTCGGTAATCTCAAAGGACAGATCGAACACCCCTCTGCCTGTCCCGTAACTTTTTGTCAGGTTTCTAAAACGGATCATATTTTATGGTCGTTCCCCTCTTTGGTATCATTTATGATGCTTACAAATTGCTCCTCCGCAAAGCAGCTCCCGCAATTTTGCAAACATTCGAAATCCGCTGATTTACTGCGTAAATCGCTGCTTTCTCATGTTTAGCTGGTCTTAAGCTAAGCCTTATCTCCGTGCAAGCACGAACGAAGGCTTAGTTTTCGACACTTGCATCATTGTATCGAATTTTTAGACAAATTACAACCCCTCCAAAAAAGCCGTAAAGAAAAACCTCCGGCATTTCTGCCGGAGGCAAATTGCTCAATCTCTTATTTTGCCTGAATGTAACCCTTTGCTTTCAGAGTCTCTGCACAGAGTACGGCTCCGCCTGCTGCACCGCGGACCGTGTTGTGAGACAGACCGACGAATTTCCAGTCGTAAACGGTATCCTCTCTCAGACGGCCGATGGAAACGCCCATGCCGTTCTCATAGTTGACATCGAGAGCTACCTGGGGACGATTGTCCTCCTCCATGTAGCGGATGAACTGCTTCGGAGCGCTGGGAAGGTTCAGCTCCTGCGGAAGACCCTTGAAGTTCACCAGACGGTCGATCAGCTCCTCTTTGGTCGGTTTCTTTCTGAATTTCACAAAAACAGCGGCGGTATGACCGTTCAGCACCGGAACACGGATGCACTGGCAGGTGATCACCGGGCTGGCAGCCGGAACGATTACACCATCCTCAATCTTACCCCAGAGACGAAGCGGCTCCTTCTCGCTCTTCTCCTCCTCACCTGAAATGAAGGGAATGATGTTTCCGACCATCTCCGGCCAGTCCTTGAAGGTCTTTCCTGCTCCGGAAATGGCCTGATAGGTGGTGGCTACCACTTCGTAGGGCTCGAACTCTTTCCATGCAGTCAGAACCGGTGCGTAGCTCTGAATGGAGCAATTCGGTTTTACTGCGATAAAGCCTCTGGTGGTTCCCAGACGTTTCTTCTGATGCTCGATGACCTCGAAGTGCTCCGGGTTGATCTCCGGCACTACCATGGGAACGTCCGGTGTCCAGCGGTGAGCGCTGTTGTTGGAAACGACCGGAGTCTCAGTCTTTGCATAGGCTTCCTCGATGGCTTTGATCTCCTCTTTGGACATATCAACTGCAGAAAATACAAAATCTACGGTGGAAGCAACCTTCTCTACCTCGTTTACATTCATAACGACCAGTTTCTTCACTGCTTCCGGCATCGGAGTATCCATTTTCCAGCGGCCGCCGACTGCTTCTTCGTAAGTTTTTCCGGCACTTCTGGGGCTTGCTGCCACCGTCACTACCTCAAACCAGGGATGATTTTCCAAAAGGGAAATGAAACGCTGGCCTACCATTCCGGTAGCGCCAAGGATACCAACTCGTAATTTCTGACTCATTTTTCTAATCTCCTCATTCGCGTGCCGCTTGTCTTTGTGTTGCGTACACATGTTTTTGTATTATGGATGTGATAATATACCACTTTTTCAAAAAAATCAAGCTTTTCTTTAATCTTTTACAGTTTACCACACTGACGCGGGTTCAGTCAACCTTCCTGCCCCGCTTTTTCCGCGGCCGCCCGCTTCTGCTCCTCCCGCTCTCTCCGGGAAAAAACGCAGCCGCAGTAGTCCTGCCGGTAAAGTCCATACTCCGCCGAAAGCTCGATGGAGCGTTTGTATCCCTCTTTCTTCTTAAAATCCGTGGGCAGCCAGACCACTCCGCTCTCCTCAGCGCACTGCTGGCCGATCTCGTTGATCTTCGCTGCATTTTTCAGCGGGCTGATGGTCAGAGTCGTCGTGAAAAAGTCAAAGCCCTTCTCCGCTGCCAGCCGGGCCGCTTCCTTGAGACGCAGCGCAAAGCAGGCAAAGCACCGTTCACCGCCCTCCGGGATTTTCTCAAGCCCCTTCACTGCCTCATAAAACTGCTTCGGCTCGTAAATTCCTTCTATTATATGGATCGGATAGCGGGCAGGAAGTTCTCTCGCCAGACGCTTCTGCTCCTCCACCCGTTTCCGGTATTCCTCCTCCGGGTAAATGTTCGGATTAAAATAGAAAATCGTGATCTCAAAATAATCCGAAAGATATTCCAGACAGTAACTGCTGCAGGGCGCGCAGCAGCTGTGAAGAAGCAGAGTCGGAACTTTTTCCTGCGGCAGCTTTTTTAAGATCGCCTCCAGCTCCTTCTGATAATTTCTTTTTATATTGTTCATTTCTTGTATTCTCCTTCGGCGCAAGAGCGCTCTTCGCGTATTATACACCCTTTCCGGAATTTTTCATAGGATAAACTATGCGGGTACACTGCCCGTAAATCTCTGAAACGGAGGTATCCATGGAGCCGCTTTTAGAATTAAAAAATATATCCCATGCCTACCACACCAAAGGCGGCGAGACCAGCGCCCTCTCCAATCTGTCCTTTCAGGTTTTTCCCGGAGAATTTCTCGCCATCATCGGGCCCAGCGGGTGTGGAAAAACGACCATCCTCTCCATCATCGCAGGGCTGATCCCGGCGGAGTCCGGTGAGGTGCTTTTCAAAGGAAAACCCATGCCGAAGCAAAACAAAGAGCTCGGCTATATGCTCCAGAAGGATCAGCTCTTTGAATGGCGTTCCATCTATAAAAATGTGACCCTCGGTATCGAACTCCAAAGAAAAAAAGACCCGGAAAGTCTTTCCCAGGTAAAAAAGATGCTCAAAGAATACGGCCTGGAACCTTTTGCAAATGCCAGGCCCTCGGAACTCTCCGGCGGCATGCGCCAGAGGGCGGCGCTGATCCGGACGCTGGCCGTGAACCCGGAACTTCTTTTGCTGGATGAGCCTTTTTCCGCTCTGGATTATCAGACCCGGCTTTCGGTCTGTGACGACATCGCTTCCATTATTAAGAAGGAAAATAAAACGGCCATTCTCGTCACTCATGATCTCTCGGAGGCCATCAGTGTGGCAGACCGGGTCATCGTCCTCTCCAGCCGCCCTGCAACCGTGCGGCGGATCGTCCCCATTTCCGTTTCCATTCCGGACCGGACCCCCATGCGGACACGGAATGCCCCGGAATTTAAGGACTACTTCAATCTCTTATGGAAGGAGCTGAACCATCATGAATAAAGAATCCCGTCTTCAGGAAGCCTACCTTTCCAGGCTGGAAAAACAGCGCAGAAAAATCATGGCCGCCCGGATTCTTCTGGCGCTGGCCTTTTTTCTTTTGTGGGAAACTGCGGCAGACCGGGGCTGGATCGACAGCTTCTTTTTCAGCAGCCCCTCAAGACTTGGCAGACTTTTTCTCTCCATGTGGCGGGACGGCAGCCTCTTTCTTCATGTGGGCATCACCCTCACGGAGACTCTGGTAAGCTTCGCCCTCGTGGTCGTCATCGGTCTCGCCGTCTCCCTTCTGCTTTGGCTCTCTGACAGCGTTTTTCAGGTGCTGGAGCCCTATCTCGTGATCCTGAACAGCCTTCCGAAATCTGCCCTGGCCCCGCTTCTCATCGTCTGGCTCGGTGCCAACAGCCGCACCATCATCGTCGCCGGAATGTCCGTGGCCATTTTCGGAACGATCCTGAATCTCTACACCGGCTTTACGGAGACCAGCCGCGAGAAGATCCGCCTCATCTACACCCTTCACGGCACAAAAAAAGACGCCCTCACGAAGGTCGTCCTTCCTTCTACGGTTCCGATGATCATCAGCATCATGAAGGTTAATATCGGCCTCTGCCTCGTGGGTGTCGTCATCGGAGAGTTCATCGGCGCACGAAACGGCCTCGGGTACCTCATCATCTACGGAAGTCAGGTCTTTCAGCTGGATCTGGTGATTCTATCCATTTTGATTCTCTGCCTTATGGCTATGTTGCTTTATGGAGGGGTTACGGCGGCGGAGAAACTTTATCACAGGAGACAGCACGCTTAAGGATGTTATTTCCGTACCGGCGGAATTGGTGCCGGTACGGAAGATTTCTGTCAGTCTGCCTGAATCAGGAAGCCGTAAGACTCAGTGACGTCAGTATGGAGCAGATCATATCCACATTTGCCGTATACTGTGTTGCCGTGATGCAAAGTATATACTGCTGATCCGTCGGATGGAAAAACATAATCGCACTGCAGTCTCCGTCTTCTACCCGATAAGAAACACAGGGAATTCCGTTAATTGAAACAATATCATCTACCGGATAACCGGCCTGCCTGATTTCGGATGCAAGTTCCTCTATATTTTCTGCCCCGTCATTCTTCGCCCACACGACAGAAACAGCCGGCGCAGTGTCCGAACCTGAAGTATCACCTGCGGCATAGAGAAGCCCCTGATTTATCTCTTCTTCTGACAGTTCATATGTATTCCAGTCAGCCGGAAGATACAGCTGAAACCCATCATCAAAAGGCACCCAGACTCCTTTATAACCGGCTTTTTCCTGGGCAAAAACAATCGATGTTGTTGTAGAGGTATCTTCCGGATTTGTTATCATTTCCTGCGTATCTGATTCAACCGCACGGGTACTGTCCACATGTTTGGCATAGTCACTGTCACCGCCAGCCAGATATGCGAAGCTTCCTGCAATTTCTTCAAGGCTGCTTCCCGTATAAAGAGAAAGCTCCGGAACCTCTTTGGCTCCAAACATATAGGTTTTTCCATTTGCAGCCTTAAACAGTCTGCTGTCCCGGACCTTGTAACCGCTTACCGTATAGGAATACTGAACAAACGCATACTCTCTTTCTCCAAGCGTGACCGTTGTTTCCGGCGCTGTCACCTGAAGGTCTGAATACTGCTGTGCCATATACTGTGTAAACTGGCTGGCAAAATCATCTGCTGCACTGTCATAACAACCCACGATCACATAGGGAATACATCCTGTCTCCTTAGTATAAATATACACAAAATCATCTTCCTGCCGGATAGAAACATACTCCGAAGGGATAATAGAAATTCCCAGATCATCCAGAGCCACAGCATCCTGTGAACCGGCAAAACTGTCTGACCCAGATGAAATCTGATTTGGCTCCTTCCCAAGTTCTCCCAGTTTCAGATCTGCATGAACAGAAAGTGTACTGCTGATCAATATTGCTGCTGTAAACGCTGCGAATCGTGTTTTTCTTTGTCTTTTCATAGCTGGTCTCCTTCCTTATAGCCTGCTTTACTGTCTGCCCTCAGCCCGCGCCTGTTTTCCTTACACTGTTACTCATTCGGATATAACTGCGTCGAGCCTCCCGGCTGGTCAAAACTGCTGTCACTGACATATACGTTTCCATCATCCCCTTCATAGACATATTCATAAGAAGTCGGAACTTTTATATGATCGCCATTGGAAAGTGTATAGTCATTCTGATCAAATATATAGTCGGAAAACTTCTCCTCCGTCGTGTAAGTATCTTCTGATCCCATAGAAGAACTCATGCTGCTTTGAAAATCACCACTGAGCTGTTCCATACTGCTGCCGTTCTGTTGAATGACGGCCTGCGTGATCTGGTCTCTCACACGGAAAAGCGCCTGAAGAAACTGGTCACTCACTCTGGTATTTAATACAAACTGCTCATAAACAGCTTTCTGCCCCTCATATCCGTTTTCCGGAGTCAGCATAAAAAATACGGAAGGAGAATCCCAGGCAATAAAAGAGCTGTTCATCGTTCCCATATTATATGCAAATTCATCGGTAAAACTCATCTGTGTTCCCTCAACCGCTGTTGTAATCACCAGTTTAAACGGATAAGCATTCAGACTCACATTATATTCCCGCTGCGCCACACCAGCGTATGTTCCATCCACGTTATAACCCGTCCCCTGAAACAGCTGGCTGCTTTGCTGATACAGTTCCTCCGCTTTTTCATCCATCTGCTTCTGTGCTTCTTCCGTAATTTCTTCCTGTTTGCAAAATTCCAGTTGCTGTCCCGGAAGGATCGCCTTCGCCAGATAGTCACAGTAAGTATCTGCCATCATAAAACGAAGCATGGGAGTCATTGTCGTACTGTCGAAAACTCCATCCTGCTGCTCTGACAGAGAAGTCCCGTTCTGTGAATATTCCAGGATTTCTTCATAACAAACCAGCGAATAATAGCCTAATACAGTATTCTGGTCCGGACTCATTGCAGTAAGATATACCTGTGCAGGAGCTCCAAGACTCTGCCATTTTCCACACCAGATATTCTCGCCGTCTACTGTATAATCAGAAGGCACATAAGCTCTGGCAACGGTTTTTCTGATCAGGGGATCGGAAATATCTGCCACTTTATATGTCTGTGGTACAAAAGCTGTACTGTCTGCCTGATCCTGAAACTCTGTGCCCTGCGTTTCCTTTTCATCCGCCCTGGAAGGAATTTTCCCTGGACTTCCACTTAATCCGTTTCCGGTTCCAAACCTGGAGATTTTCTCTCCAAGCGAAAGTACTTCGCTCTCTTCCTCTATCGTTTCTCCCTCTTTTGCGGCAGCCGGAAAATGATCTGGAGAAAACGTACCGAAAGTGCTGTATTCCTCCGCCTGCACTGGATATACGCTTCCTTCCATCAAAAACATCGCTGCAAGAAGCATACTTCCTTTTAAAATCGCACTGCCTATTTTTCTTTCCATAGATTCTCCCTCCTTTTTAATAACCACAGCTTTTGCAAATTTCATCGATTTTTATCTGCCAGCCCTCATCCATTCCCTGAATTCCGGCAGCAAATTTCAGAGCCTCATGGACTTCCTGATAGCCCGATTTCGGAGTCATCAGACGAAGCATTCCCATCCACAGTTCAAACGCAGTTTCCTCCGTCATTCCTTCTGCACAGAGCCGATACCCCACATACCCGACCAGAGAACTGTTTGTATGCACACCTCCGTAATCATTCTCCAGCACCGGACTTCCTGTTTCCGGATAATAGAAACGGTCATACAGCTTTGAGGGCTGCCCATACAGCCATGGAGCGCTCATACTGCGAACGGCATTTCCACTGTTTTCTCCCAGAAGCCAGGTATCATCATTTGTCTCTCCAAGGAGTAATTCACACAAATTTCCACATACATCACTGATTCCCTCATTTACAGCTCCATAAGCATTCTGGTATAAATTTCCGCCTACAGTATAATCCGTAATCCCATGTGTAAATTCATGGGCAGCCACATCGACGCATTCCCCAAAATCATTTGCCGCACTTGCGGAAAATACTACCCAACCTCCGCACATTCCCAGGTATACTGCATTATTGACAGGAACTTTCCTACTGTCACAGTAATCGGTAAGGATTAAAATCGGACTTCCGAATCCATCCACAGATGTAAGACCATGGTCTCTGTAAAAATCGTATACCTTAATATAGCTTTCATAAACTGCCAGATAATGCTCCGGCCATCCGGTATTATCCGGCGAGGTCCACGGAACAAATTTTCCCTGGAAATCATAGGAATAATAATCTGCCAGGAAAATATGACGGTTTACATCTGCCAGATAATATATTCCTTCCGCATCCTTTGCAACCGGCAGGGAAACCCTTCTCTTTCTTCCGTCATGGAGCGTTATTTCTCCTGTGTAGGTTTCTGCTGTCAGGCCTTCAAAATAAGACAGGGCCAGTTCCATCTGGGCATTATCTCCCATGACCTGTTCCTCCGGTGAACTGACTGCCACATAAGTGAGATAAGAACCTTCATAGCCAATCAGATGCTCCAGGTAAGCCTTTCCTCCATTCTCTGTTTCTCCAGCCGGAAGACTCGTAAAAACTGCCCATGCATGATAGGCAACTCCCTGAATCGTCACGGAAGTCTGTCTTGTATATTCCGTATATATTTTTATATAATTTCCCTTGTTATGCTCCCGGACTATTTCTTCTGCTTCCCGGGCAGTGACTGCAGACTCTTCTTCCCGGGCAATTCCCACATTGGAAGTAAAAGAACTGACCAGCCCTGCCGTATAGCCTTCTGGATCAAGAACAATCTTTAACGATGCATTTTCCAGAGTAAGATCTCCATATCTCTGTTTATATGTAAAATATCGATACCCGTATGCATCCTGTTCTCCATATACAGCAAAGAACTCAGCGCCCTTTGAAAGTCCCAGAAGATCTGCAATTCCCATCAGTGATTCCACGCCTTTTTCCGCATCTGTAACTTTCTCTTCAAAGAATTTTCCCTGAAGGAAACTCACATAGCCCTGTTCGTTATAAAGGAAAACCGCATTTCCCTGATTCATTTCACAGATATCATCCACACTCAGCTGCGGCGCCTGGTTGTATTTTTCTTTGTCCGAAGCCCCGGAACTTTCCTGCATCTGTCTCTTCCAGGCATCCACAAGTGTTTCGTCTGCATATACTGGCATTGCCTTCATATTGTATACAAAAAGAAACCCCATTATAACCGAAAGCAGACGAACCATTCTTCCCAATAACAGCATCTGTTTTGACATCCCAACCCTTTGCATTTTATCCCTTCTCTCTCACCTGTCCTGAATCGGAAGCGCCACATTTTCCAGAGCATACCGGAGTTTCGGATGATGAATGATAAAATGGATGGACGGCGATTTATTTTTGGATACCATACACCATTTTTCTTCATGAAACGTAAGCTGGATATTGTGGAAGCCCTTTACTTTTGTAAGACGGAACTCATAATTCTTCTGTTCTTCGGAATATCTCCTTGCAGCAGCGATACATGCTGTATATTCCTGGAACGTAAGCATTATATTTTTTTCCAGAAAACCATCTGCAAGAGGCAGCACGGCAGGATATTTCTCGTATTCTTCCTGTGAAATTTCTGATAATTCATCTGTTACAGTACTGTGAGAGAAAATCACTTCCATCCGTCTCTTCTCATTTTCCTGCATTTCCAAAATCCGGCTGCAGACGGCACTTTCTATATGATTATTCTGCAACACTTCTTTTAACATCTGCCCGGGGATCGCGAACAATGGAGGCGCCGCCAGGATTCTTCGTCTCTCTCCTTTCACGTTGCTGTCCTTTTCCATAAAATTATATAACTGCTCTTTTCTTTCCTCACGATAAATATCCATAAGAGGACTTGCTTTTTTCAGAAGATATTCCGTATTTTTCCGACAGATTTCCACTTCTTCCCTGTGGCTGGTGAGATAATAATGGCCATTCTCATGATGGCCGCTAATGCAGTCACCAGTCATTGCAGCCTGCCCGGAGCTGTAATGCAAATGCGAGTAGACTTTATTCTGAACCCCTTTCAGATAGTAAGGAAAAATCTGTCCCGTCATATAAAGAGGAATCCAGTTTTCCAGACCAAGCATCATATCTTTCATGGGGCGTTCCACATCATGGATAATATGTATGTCAAGCCCTTTTTTCAAAACCAGCGCAAGTCCCAACATATATTTCTTGGCAAATACAACATCTTCCGCCATATCCTCCACAGGCATGTCGCTGCACAGATGCAAAGGTTCCATAGACCTGGACAGAACTGTATGTTTCAGAAAATCCAACTCTCCTTCACGCATTTCCTCCAATCTGTAATAATGTTTCGAGACAGGCAGCTGAAATGGAACTTTAGGGATTTTGAAACTGTCAAAATGAATGGCTCGTATATAATCATCCAGATTAAATTCATCCATTTTTTTCAGAAAACCGGAAACATAATCGTTTTTTTCAAACTCTGCAAGACACAGCCAGTTTTGAATGGCCTGAAAACAGTTTTCCCGGATTTCCAGTTTTTCAGGCGTATTCCCCGTTAAAGAAGCAATTTTCCGCCGTTCTTCCTCACTGCAGCAGTTTTTGGTTATATAACTGCAAATACTCTCTACAAATAAAGCCTGATTTGTCGGTACCCTTTTCCCGGCTCGGATTTTAGAAATATAGGAGGGATCATAATGCAAAGCAGCTGCCATTTTTGAACCGTTGATTTCCAGTTCTTTTATCAGCAAGTCAAATTTCTGATAATAAAAAATCTCTTCCCCTTCCCCTGCAAGCGTTTCTTTCAGCTTTTGAAGAACACTTTCGCTCTCCCAGTCTGGCCTGCCTTTTTCTATTGCGGTTTTCACAATGCCATCTGCCAGTTTTTTCAGATATTCGCTGTCTGAGGCAGGAAGACGTTCTCCCTTCCGATAGCGACTGATCACAGTTTCTGATATCCCGCTGTTGGCAGCAAGTTCCTTTCCACTGCAGCCAAGCTCTTTGATGTACGAATTTAAACATTCCTGAAATGTCATTTTATATCATCACCTCTTTCCAGAACTGCTCTATGTTCTCCAACTGATAAAGCTCTGTTTTTCCATTCTTTCTATATTCCAGACTGTCACCATTCAGACTGAAAACCACTTTTTCCCCATCATCAAAAAACAGAGAGATGGAATGATATTTATCCGTTACATAAATATCGGTCTCTTCTCCCACCCTGATCTGGACAAACAGCTCGACTGCCTGTTCTATTTCCTCTGAGGAGGTAAGTTCTTTCACCTGCCTGTTTCCTTCATCGTCTTTTATTATTTTCAGTTTAACCGGAAGTTCCGACTGCAGCTGGAGCATCTTTTTGCTCTCCGCAGTCTGATAAAGGTAACAGCCCGGTCGTACAGAATTTTCCACAACAAAGTGGTTTCTCCAGGCTGTTGATACCGCAGCATCACCAGCCCCCAAAATGAAAGCAAATATCCAGACTTTTTTCATTAAACTCTTAAAAGCAGGCAGCCACACTCCACTCATAAAAATCCTCTCTTCCGATCGTTTTCACTTCACAAGCTATTTGCTGCAAAAACTTATATCTGAATTATACCTTATCTTTCAGCCATATAAAGCAAATTGCCACATTTGTCTATGACAAACATGGCAATTTACAGCTGCATTCAGTTTTCTTTTCAGCCTTCCCGATAAAAGAAATCCCCTTCTCCGGTGCAAACTGAAAAGTTTCGGCCAGCGGCGTATACAAAACCTGTCTCACACCGATCAGCCCATATTTCTTCGCATAAGAAGCCGCAATGAGCGTCCCAATGCTCTTTGAGATAAACAAAATCTCATCGTAAGCCGACCAGTCTATAACAGGGAAACATCGTTCGCTTTTGCGTATTGCAGGGCTTCGCCTGCTTCGGGAAAAGAAACCACGTCCAATTCAGCAAACATTTTACTCATTATAATGGTTCTCCACTATTATCTTTGAATTTTACAAATCAATGATGTTGGGGTCAAAAGGTCTTTTGCCCCCAACTGATGCCTACGAATTGCTCCGCTGCAAAGCAGCTCCCGCAAT
>NZ_JAJEPR010000054.1:0-15699 GCF_020686945.1 Fusicatenibacter faecihominis
GATTTATGCCTTTTTTATTGGCTGAAATATTGAATTTTCAAGGTTCAACACACCGATACGGTGTGGGAAGTTTTAGTAAATTTATTTATATCGTGTAAGAATGCCCTGTTATCCTCATTGACCTTATTCATATACTGTAAATTAGCAATCTCCGCCCTGCTTTTCTGGTAAAGCCGGTCCATCTTCTTCACTTCTTCTGATTTCTCTACAAACCGGTCAAACACTGAGAAAATGAAGATATTCGTCAATAGCAGCAGCGAAGCTCCTACCGGAACCATAACCCTGTTCATTCCTTCAAAAGAAATATTTGAATAAAACACACATCCTAATATAATGATCGTAGCGGTTGGCAGCATGAGCAGCACAGTAAAAGTTTTATTCTCAATCGTCAGATAATTCCTTTTTCTCGTTACCTGATTAATGCATTTAATAAACAGAAATGTCATGGTACTCATTAGTAGTAGCGCTAATGTTTTTTCTATTTCCGTCCCAAAACCCTCAGATGCACCAGTCACGCCATACGCATTCGTAAGCGTTGCAAAGAGAAATTCAGGAATAATTGCCAGCACATAATAGCAGCATACTATAACCAGCTTCTTCCATATATTTCCCCGGAACACAACCATTGACACAATCATATACGTTACCGGAATCATTACCATATTAAATACTGAGGATTCCAAGTGGTTGATTCCGAGCATTATCAGCGCTACGACAAAATATATGAGAAATTTTCCCCAAAAGTTTTCTCTTCTGTATGGAAGCATGTTCTTTTCCAGATCTTCCAACAGATACATCTGAAGAAGGCAGATCAAAAAATCTCTTACTATCATACCATGCCGTTCCTTTCCCCAAGAAACATGATCAGAGCGTCAGCAAACTGACCTTTTCTCGACCTTGAAACATTCAATTGGATTCCCATCTGTAGCAGCGCCACATTCTTTTCCAATCCTTCCACTTTCGCCAGATTTACAATATAACTGTTATGTGCATACTCAAATCCCCTTCCGGCCAGACGTTCATATAAATCGCCTAAAGATTCCTTACAATGCATCTCATCTATCTCCCCCTGCCTAGCAACGTATATAGAGCAACCCCTTTTCGCCAGACAGATATATAAAATGTCTTCCGTATAGATACGAATTACTCTTCCCGCTGATGTAACCGTCACGGAAGAATCTCCACAGTGCAATTTTACTTTTGATAAAATTGCAGGGATTTCCCTTTTTAGACTTCTGTCATGCAAGTCTTTCATAATATACCGGAACGGCTGCCCAATATTGATGCTGTCTGAAGTCGGTTCAAAGTATCCGGAGCAGAACACCAATATCGCTGCCCTATTGTATTCCCTCAGCTTCAGTACCGATTTATTCCCATCCAATCCGGGCATACGCATATCCATAAAGACCAAATCATGCAAAATATCAGCATTTTTCAGTAGTTCCTTTCCTGACTCGTATTCATAAAACCGTATCTCGCTCTTAGGAAGAATCCCTTCCGTTTCTATAACCTTCTCTATTTTCTCCCTGTAATTTTTATCATCATCGCAAATTGCTATTTTATACATCTATGTCCTCCTAAGTTAGTTTCCTCTAACCCTCTTTCATAAAAAATCCATCCTGCAGAATCTGAATCCTATGATCATTTACTCTTCCTATAGTTCGGGTTCCAAATCTGCAAAGATGGGATCAGCAAAAAATTCCTGTATTGTGACATCCAATCCATCGCATATCTTTTTTATTGTAACTACGCCAGCATTCTTACTCTGACCATACAAAATATTCTTTAATGTTGAAGGAGGAACGCCAGAACATACCGCCGCCTCATTCACTGTGATATCTTTCTGATTAATCAGATCGTTTAAACGATATATGACCGCTGTTTTTATATCCACGGTATCGACCACCTTTTTTTCTTCTATTTTATATAAATCGGCTTTAAAAGGTCGCCCATATATAGTCTTTTTGATCTATGTACGATATTTTTTTAACAGTTTTTCTTATTCTAGCAGAAATCCGCTAAATTTCTATATTTTATTAGATACATGAAACCCTGTGAGAACATTTCTGATCCTACGCAGGGTTTTCCACTTTGTTATAAAATTTTTATATTTTGCAGTATGCTGGATCGGAGTTATCATTCAACTTTCCTTCTGCTGCCGATTGTAAAAACATATTTTTACGAATAAATATTCAGCAGTTCTTCCGGAGAAAGCAGTGTAATCCAAAAGGAAAGAAAATCCTTTTTATTCCTTGTCACAATCGCATCACACTGATTCGCCTTCGTACAAGTTGCAAGTAGGCAGTCTTCAAAATCAGATACTCTCTGCAAATAAGCAGGCAGCACATCTTCGTTCGTCACTGTCAGCACTTTTGCTATATCCAAAACGGAGCCAAGTGCCTTTCTATAAATTTATACCGTTCTTACATCCCGATCAGCTCCTCTCTCCAGCTCATCTTTTCCCTGCTTTTCTTGGATTTTTCTCTTATTGATTTCCAGTCGTTCATGAATAGATGGCTTCTTTGCCTTCGTAGTTGCTTTATTCTTTTCTGTTTGCATACTCGAAACTACCTTTTTCACAGCTTTGTCATTATCCCCTTTTGTCACATTCGCTGCTCTTGACGCTTCTACTCTGCTGTCCTGCTTTTCTACAACCTGCCGTTCCTGCTTTTCCTGCACACTTTTTTCTTCCAGACTGCAAAAGCTCTGCAAATATGGCAGCACATGGTTCTGCATATCGGTCAGATCTTCCATACACTTCTGAAACTCTTCATTTCCCTTGTTTTTCAGATAACCAATCCAGCTTTCATCCGTAAGTTTCAGTTCATTTTGGAGTTTCAGCTGACTTAAAATACCGCCATTTCCTGTTCCAATATCTATTTTCCCTTTGAAATGTTGCAGCATTTTATCGCCTTTTTCCGCATAATATATAGTAAAAAACATCTGGGCTGTTACCATCGGCTCATCCGTCCTCGGATTACGGTCTGCGTACCATTCCTTATCCTTCTGTGCAGTACGGGAATCCAGATCTGAGAGCTTCTGACAGCGTGGTTCCATCAGCTCTCGCTTTTCACAGTAATTCACATACACCATCGGCTCTGTTTCTTTGGATATATCTGGTTCGTAGGATTTCAGCCGTTCCAGCAAAACACCTGCCCACACGGACTGCTCACAGTCTTCTTCAATCACATCCTTCAGAAAGGAAATATAAGAACCAACATTTCCACTTTGCAGATCCAGCATGACTTCCTGTATGGTATCCTGCCCTGGCTCTACATGGTCCCGATAGTCATACGGATCGAAGTCTTCCGCAATCTCATCCAATGCTGCTGCCAGTTCTTCTGTTGTCATTTTTTTCGGATACATTGCCTCACGCACATCCTGAATCGGGATATATTTATAATCAGGCAATGCTTTATGAATCTTCTCCAAACCTTCACGCACCACCGGCTGATCTTTTAAAAACCGCACATTATCCAAGAAGTCGCCGTGTATCGTTGTTCCCATTACAATCAACAGTTCTGTTTCATCAAACAAGCTATCCTCCGGATCACGATAAATAATCCCCATTCCACTGCCTTTATAAGCGTTTTCCGGATCTTCTCTGTACTTCTCATAGATTGCTGCGATTTCTTTCACATCTGTACTTTTCTCATAAGCTCCCATATCATGAATTTCATCACATTCTGCAGCATAATATTCCAGATAAGCTTCTTTCTTAGGCGGCATATTATTGAGTACATTATCAATCATGTTATAATTGGCCTCTTCCAGTTCCTCCACCTTTGCCAATGGCTTATATTCGCCCTGGCTTTTCTGAATCTCTGCCATTACAGCTTCATCCATTTCTTCTACTTTTTCCATCAACTGATCATAATCCCCACGGATGCGTTCTCCCGTCCAGCCTTCGTCTTCCAAAAGTTCCTCCGCCGCTTCTTCAATAGAAATTTCATCATTCTCATAAATGCCACCATCCATCAAGCGGAAATCTTCATCGTAAAAGGAATAATCATATCCTTCTTCTGTTCTCTGAATAGCAAAATATCGTTCTCCTACCTCATATGCCAGTTCACTAAGAACCTGTTCTTCCAGATTCAGGAAAGAATCCAGCTGTTCAAAACTGATACTGTCTACAAAATGAGCAGTTACCTTTTTCCCGTCATTCAGAACTATGATATCACTGACAGACAGGGAATGCCCACGGAAGTCTTCCGGTCTGTCAATGTTGAACTTTTCAAAAATATCATCCAGTGACATATTTCCTGATAATTCACCAACATAGACCAGCTTATAATCTTCTTTTTTTATCTGCATACCATGACTTTCAATAAAACTCATATTCATAAATGCATAGTTTTCTCCCGGTAAATCATCCCGGATCTGATAAATTCCAAATGTCCTTCTTGTTCCTAACAACAGGTTTGCTTCTTTCAAAGACTGAATCTGTGGATATTTCTGCATTTCCCATTCCAGATTGCGGAAACGCTCCAGTTCTATCATAGACATCTGATAATGTTCCGGTCCTCGTTCAATTTCCATGCGTTCTGTGACATACATCGGTGATGAAAAATTAGTGATCAGATAGATATCTGCTCCGGCATCGTATAATTTCAGTGCTTCTTCCTGCTCAATGACACTCATAGGCTCCTGAAATGCTCCTAAATTTTCTTCTGCATAATCCAGGTTGTTATCCTTAATCCGTTCCCACATCTGCGATTCCATTCCAAACAAACCGTCGTGTGCCTGTATCATTTCTTTACTCGCATATTCACCTTTAATGCCATCACTGCCAAGGCAATAAATCTTAGAACCCATTCTGTGATAATCCAAGGCTGCTTCTTTTCTAAGTGGTACCATATCTTCTTCCATATATCCATAGTCACGTAATTCCAGCTTACCTATGGTTGGATCTGGCAGTTCCTGAATATCCATTCTTACGTCATCCAGCAAATCCTCTACACCTTCTTGATCCGCCTGGCTAAATGCATCTGCCAGATTTCTTACCAAAGTCCTAACTTTCTCTTCCTCGCCGATCAGATTCGCATATTCAAAAATCTGTTCTTTTACATCTGTTGGAAATTCTATATCTCTACGCTCTGCCTGAACGATCCGTTCCTGCGTATATTCCTGCATTTTCTGTGTTTCTCTACCTGTTATCCTATTTCTTGCCATATAAGTTCCTCCTGTATTCTGAAAAATGGCATAACCCACAGAACATTCTTTCTGCCAGATTATGCCATCTTTCCTGTTTACTTATTCCAGACCGAAGTCCCGTTTTCTGTTATCCTTGCCAGTTTCACTTTCCCGCTGACTCTTTTCTTTATAAATCTGCAGTTTTTCATGGATAGAACCACGTGCCGGTCTTTCTTCTTTCTCATCTGATTCAGACACCTCTGCTTCTGCATCTTCCCGTTCATCCATATTGAGCAATGCATTTAATTCTGACAGTCGCTCCAGTTTCTGGTTCAACTCCTCTTCTTTTGGAAATGGCTTTCCAACCTCTTCTTTTGCATTTGCAAGCTGTTCATATACTGTTTCCAGTCTTTGTTGTGCTTCTGAAAGCTTCTCTGGATAACTGTCCAACAGATTGTTGATACGAGTAATATTTCCAAGTGCATCTGCTCCAAGATGAACTTTCGAGGCAGACTCATGTTTGACAGATAGAATAAATTCTTTACTCCATCCATCAAACTGAATCCTCATATTGAATCCCTGATAGTTTCCGATATCCATCGCAGCATCTACAGCTTTAATATCTTTACATACCGCCAGAAGTGCTGCTCCTGCCTCTTTCTTTTCTGTGAACTCTTTGCCACCAATCTCCATAGTAAACTGCTCTGGATCTGTGATTTTATGCTCTGAGTAATGAGCGATGTCTGCCTTGTAGCTGTCAATGATTTCTGTCAGTTTTGCAATCTGTTGTGGAAAATTTCTTGCAATATCATCTTCCAGGCGGTACTGGTTATTCATGTGGTTGGCTTTTAAAAGTTTTAATTTTGCCACATCAACATCCAATGCCATCTTCTCTTTTACTGCTGGATTTCCGGTTGCAAGAGCTTTGACCTCTGCATAGGAAAGTGCCGCTTCGTCCACATCTTCACAGCTTCGCACAGGTGCTTTGCTGGTCATAATCTGAGAAATGAATTTCTGCTTATTCTCGATCAGCTGCCACATGTAGCTGTCGAATGTGGATTCTGTTACATATCGGAAGATATGAACCTTTTTATTATGATTTCCCTGGCGGATAATACGCCCTTCCCTCTGTTCCAAGTCAGATGGTTTCCAGCCAATATCCAGATGGTGCAACGCAATCAGACGATCCTGCACGTTGGTCCCGGCACCCATCTTTGCTGTCGAACCAATCAAAAAACGAACCTGCCCGGATTTCACTTTTCCAAACAACTCCGTCTTCTTTGCTTCTGTATTTGCATCATGAATAAAAGCAATCTCTTTTTCCGGTACACCTTTTTCCATCAATTTCTGCTTCAAGTCATCATAAACATTGAAGCTGCCATCGCCTTTCGGGGTACTCAAGTCACAGAAAATCAATTGTGCAGATTTCTGTGCTGCCGTGTCTTTCCAGATCTCATAACTTTTCTCTGCACAGACTGATATTTTGCTTTCTGGATTATCTGGCAATAATTCGTTCACCAAACGCTGATCCAATGCCAATTTTCTTCCATCATTGGTAATTTTCAGCATATTATCAACCGAAGCATCTACCCCTCCGTTTCTGACAACTTCTGCACGTTCCCCCAGACTTTCTACGATTTCTTTCTGCTGTTCCGTTGGTTTCAGCACCACTGTTTCATATTCTGCTTCCGGCACAGGAAGTTTTAACTGATCGGAAGTCTTGATATCTGCAATCTCCTTAAACATATTCATCAGTTCCGGAATATTATAAAATCTTGCAAATCTTGACTTTGCACGGTAGCCTGTTCCTTCTGGTGCAAGCTCAATGCTCGTGACTACCTCGCCAAAGGTGGAGGCCCAGGAATCAAACAGTCCAAGTCCCATATTTTGTAATTTGCTGTTCTGTAGATACCGCTGCATAACATATAATTCCGTCATACTATTGCTGATTGGTGTGCCCGTAGCAAAGGTAATGCCTTTTCCTCCGGTAATCTCATCCAGATACTGACATTTATTAAACATATCCGCCGACTTCTGTGCTTCATTCTGTGCAATCCCGGCTACATTTCTCATTTTTGTATAAAGAAATGCGTTTTTATAACTGTGTGCTTCATCTACATATAAATGATCCACTCCCAGTTCTTCAAACGTAACTACCTGATCTTTTTTCTCTTTCTGATTCAGTTTCTCCAGCCTTGTCTGCAATGTTTTTCTTGTCTTTTCAATCTGTTTGACGGTATAACGTCCACCATCCTGTTCATATCTTGCACTCTGGATTGCCATTTCCAGATCATCAATCTGCCTCTGAAGCATGGCTTCTTGTTTCTCATCAGAGATTGGAATACGCTCAAACTGAGAATGACCGATAATAATAGCATCATAGTTTCCCATAGCGATCCGGGCACAGAACTTTTTCCGGTTTGCCGGTTCAAAATCTTTTTTGGTTGCTACCAGAATGTTCGCCCCTGGATACAGCTGTAGGAACTCCGCTCCCCACTGCTCTGTCAGATGGTTCGGAACTACAAAAAGATTTTTCTGAGATAATCCCAGACGTTTGCTCTCCATTGCCGCCGCTACCATTTCGTAGGTCTTCCCAGCACCTACCACATGAGCAAGAAGCACATTATCACCATATAGCTGATGTGCGACTGCATTTTTCTGATGCGGTCGAAGTTCTATTTCCGGATTCATCCCTGGGAAAGTCAGATGACTTCCATCGTATTCACGGGGACGGATACTATTGAAACGTTCATTGTACACGCTTACCAGTCTTTCTCTCCTCTGCTGATCCTTAAAAATCCAATCTTGGAATGCAGCCTTTAAGGCATCCTGCTTTTGTGATGCCAACATAGTTTCTTTTTTATTCAAAACTCGCACTTCATCCCCATTGTCATTTACAACTTTATCATAGATTCTAACATCTTTTAGATTCAAGGTATCTTCCAGAATCCGGTAGGCATTTGCTCTCTCCGTTCCATACGTTGCATAGGCAAACGCATTTCTTGGACTGTCGGCGTTCTTTCCTGTAATCCTCCACTCACCATTGACCTCAGAGAATTTTACCTGTATTTCCTTCTGTGCAAGATACCTCGGTGTATGAAGCAGTTCCACCATAAAATCCTGATAATCCGAAGGTTCAATCCAGGTGGCTCCAATACGCACTTCAATCTCCGACGCTTCCAGATCTCTTGGCTGAACTGCCTCCAATGCACGCACATTCGGTGTGAATTCCGGATGATTCTCTGCAAAAGTTCTCGCTGTATTTAATTTGTCTCTGACGTTTCCAGATAGATATTCATCTCCGCTTTCCCACTGGTCTGTCAGTGGATTTTTGAAGATAACTCCAACCAGCTCTTCTGTGATTTTCTCTTCGGTCTTTCCGGTCAACTGTGCCATATATGTGAGATCTACTTGAGCCTTTTCATTTAGGGACAGAGCAAGTGCTTCTGTGGCTGTCTCCACACTTGTCACAGCGACCGCCTTTTTAATGGTTCGTTTGGTGAACATGTCCGCTTTCCGCTTCAATGTTCCATCTTCATTCAAGTCTTCCAGGGAACACAGCAGACAATAAGAAGAGTCATCAGAAAATGCACGTTTGTTAGCATTACTTCCAATAACTCCATACTTTGCTGTGTAGGTATCATACACCTGATTCAGTTTTTCCTGCTGTTTCTGGATTTCTTCGTCTGTGACAAATTCTTGCATCTGCATGGAGATCAGCTCACGAACAGTATCACGGATTGCAACCATGCCTTTCACACGTTCTGCAGTGGCGGCTGGCATTTTCACCTGATTCATCAAAGAATTGACACGGTAATATACCTGATCATCTACCACCGTATAGCTGTAATTTCGGACATTTGGATCTGCCGGAATACTCTCTGGCATCTCATCCAGTTCTGTCTCCACATCTACTGCCGGTACCATGCTTCCCTTGATGTGTTTTACAGCTTCTTGTAACTGTGATTCCAGAACAGCTCCTTCTATTGGAGCACAGGTTGTTTCCATACCATACGGACCGGACACTTCTTTCATCTCACCAAGAATCATTTCCGGATGATCGACAAAATACTTGTTAATGGTAATCCCATTTGCATCACTCTCCAAATTCACCCAGTCTGGCATCTCTTTTGTGAAACTCTCACGCTTCTGGAAAAACAAAATATCAGCACTGACTTCTGTTCCTGCATTTGCCTTAAAAGCTGTGTTCGGCAGTCGGATTGCCCCCAGCAAGTCTGCACGCTCTGCCAAATATTTCCGGACTTCCGGTGATGCCTTGTCCATAGTTCCCTTTGTTGTGATCAACGCAGCTACACCACCTGGACGTAACTGATCTATAGTCTTGGCAAGAAAGTAATCATGAATCATAAAATTGTAGCGGTCATACTGACGGTCATTGACCTTATATGCACCGAATGGCACATTTCCGATTGCCACGTCAAAGAAATCATTGGGATAATCCGTCTTCTCAAAGCCTTTGATCTGGATATTGGCATCTGGATAGAGAAGTTTAGCAATTCTACCACTGATGCTGTCCAGTTCCACACCATAGAGTTTGGACTGGTTTAGATTCTCCGGAAGCATTCCAAAGAAGTTACCAACTCCCATAGACGGCTCCAGAATATTTCCTTTTGTAAATCCCAGATTCTCCAACACCTGATACATACTTTCAATCACAATCGGCTGTGTATAATGAGCATTTAAGGTGGAAGCTCTGGCTGCAGCATATTCCTCTGGTGTAAGAACCGTCTTTAATTCCAAATATTCTGTCTCCCATGCAGCTTTTATCTCATCAAATGCATCTGCAAGACCTCCCCAGCCAACGTACCTGGATAAGATTTCCTGTTCTTCCGGTGTTGCATTGCGATTCTCATCCTCACATTTCTTTAACAACTGGATAGCCATGATATTGGCACGGAACTTTTCTTTTGCTGTCCCCTGTCCAAGCTCATCATCTGTGATGCGGAAGTTCGTTGCTGGAATCGTTTCTGATATTCCGTTAATCTCTTCCAAAGATTCTTTTTCTTCCGATACCTCAACTTCTCCAGATAATTCTTTTTCTTTTTTATCATAATCTGTCCACACACGTTGAGAAATAGCAGTAAAATACGAGGACTCTTCCTCCATAATTTCTTCCCTGATTTCCCGTAATTCATCTAAAGTATCCGCATTTACAGTTTTGTTGTGATAATGATAATAAAGTACTTCTTGTCCGAGTTTTACATCCAGACGTTCCAATTCTTGTGTTGACATTCGATTCCAAATATCATCTTTTTCCGTATGAATCGTGAAACCTTCTCCATCATCATGATATTCTAATGTGTATTGAAGTCGATTCGCTTCTCCCTTAACTTTGCAATCAAAATCGTGGATTTTTGTTCTGGTACCAGACATATATTCTGAATCAACTAATCGCAAATCAGTTATATCTTCCGCTGTCAAAGTATCCTGCTCCAGCTGTTCTCCTAACATCTGCTGTGCTTCTTCCAAATCTGCCAGTCTTTGTGCTTCCTGTCGTTCTTCGTACTTTTCCATTTCTTCCGGTGACAAATAATCATCTGTGCGGATTAACTGGCGAACACGTTCTGCAACCTTGTTCCACTTTAATAAAACTTCTACCTCTGGACTGCCAATTTTCCCTTTTGCAAGTTTTAATCCTTTTGCATCATGGGATGCGTCGGAAGCATCTGCTCCTGGTATTCCGGGTGAGGAACCACCTGTTCCATACTCATTTTTCAGGAACTCAGCTGCATCTTTCATATCATGATGTTCCATGAAATACTCATAGATTCGGTTACGTCCTCCTGCAGTAATGCCGCCTCTTCTTAACACTGCGTCAATTTCATCCTGTGTGATAAAGGATAGTGCCGGACGTTCGACCGTAAATTTCTGGTCTACCCAGGAACGCTCCCTCTGAAGATCCTGAAAGCGTTGGAAATATTCCGGATTATGCTGAATCTCCCAGCGGTGATAATCTCCCGGATTCTCATCCATATATTTCTGCAGCCATTCAAAACGATAGACAATCGCATCTGCTTCCTCTTGATCTGTCCATGCTCCACTCACTACATCCTGCCAGTCTGAATATGATTGTTTCTTTTCCCAGTTTCTGCAAGTATCCCGAAAATGAAGTGCAAGAAGATTGGTCATTTCTTCCTGCTCCTGTTCAATGGCATTATTGGAAATCAAATTATCCACGTAATTTCCATCCTCATACATATCCCGAATTCTGTTCGCTGCTTCTTCCCACGTAACCATGCGGTCAAAGTTTCTTCTGGCAGAGTCCCCTCGCCGGATACGGATACCATCATTGTCATACCAGATACTGATTTTCTGACCATCTATGGTAAATCCTTTGCCACCAGTTCCATATTCATCTTTCAGAAAACTCCGCATTTCTTCATTATCCAGACCTTCAATCAGTCTTGCTGTAATATGAAACAGTGTATTTTTCTGTCCGCTTCCCGTGCGGAGAATATCATTTACCACTTCATCGGAAATAAGAAAAGCGGCTGGCTGTTCCAATGCAGCTGCCGCTTTCCTTATTTCTCCTAACTGTTCCTCTTCTGTTGGGAACAGACTTAACTGTAAATAATCTCCTGAATCACCAGCTCCTCTGCCTGTGCCTTGATCTGGTTCATGTGTCTGGTCCATGCCATCCCGTCTGCCATTTTGTCCGGTGCCGGATCTTTCTCCAGAAGTTCGTTCATCAGGTCGTCTACTCTCTGTCTTGCCTGGCTGTCGATCTCCATCAGATGACTGTCCAGACGGTTCTGCAGTGTCAGAATGTTGAACCTGGCTACCTTGTGATTTCTCAGATACTCTTTCCGCATCATTCCGTACTTGCCGATGGTTCCTCTCGTCTCTTCCAGGCTGATATCTGGAATCTGATACTCTCCGTTCTGGCTGTAACTGATCTCTCTCATAGTCTGTTTCCTCCTTTTTTTCTTCTCTATCTTCTGTGTTATCTGTATTACTTTCACGAATTAACGTGTTAAATTCATTATAAGCTACTTCTTTTTCTTTTGCAACCGTTTTCAGGTCATTTTCCAGATCATTCAGAACATATCGTCCAATCTGCATCAGAACTGGTCTGCTGATCTCGTTGACTGCACTTCCCAAATGTCCTAATACTTTCAGCTGATTGAAGTTCGTAATATGCCGAAAATCCTCTGCATCCAGATATTCCTGTACATCCAGTCCACACCTGTTTAGTAATACATACCAGACACTATTGGTCATCAGTTCCCGGAATTCTACTTCCTGATTCTGTTCGTCCAGTTCTTCCAAAAATGTCCCTGTCACATCCAGTCTCAGTTCTTCCAATGCATCTGGAAGCCATTCCTGCATACTCTCCTTCGCTGCCTGATGCAGACTTTCAGCAAGCCCTCCTTCTGTATCTTCCAGTGATAACTGCTCCTGCAGATAATCTGCAACCAGTTGTTCACCTTCCATTGGAAGATTCCATAACTGTGGATCTTTTCCCAGATTCCGCACTTTATAAGTGTCCTGCACATCAAATACATACCGAAGTTTTGTTTTTGGTCCGGAAGTATTGTCAATCAAGGCAATCCCCTTGGATCCCTTTTTGATCCAGCGGTACATCTTCTGATTCCAGATTTCCATGGATGCTACGGCAGTTGCTTCCGGTCGCTGTGCATAAATTAAAAGCTGTTCTGGAAAAGTGTATTTGTACAGTCTGGATGAAGTGTTTAGGAACCGCATCCATTCCTGCGGACTGGCAGCTACATCTTTTGCCACCTCTTCCGTCAGCTGTTCCATTGCATATAATTTATTTGCCATGTGCTACTCCTTTTCATAAAATCAGGGACTGCTTAGTACAGTCCCCTTAAAATCATCGTTGTTTCTCTTTATAATGCTGCGGCAAGATCTTTTGACTTATTCTTTGGCACTTTGTCTGCCTCTTTTGCCTTGATCTCTGCCTTGGCTTTTTCCAGTCTTCCATGGATTCCACCTTTTACTTCCGCTTTTTCGGCTGCTTTTTCTTTCTCCAGACGAGCTTCCCTACGCTCAGCATTTTCCATTACTGCGGTCTTTTTATCACAGAACTGAACCTTATCCGAAAGCTGTTCCTGTCTTTCCACCTGTGTCTCATTGACTTCCTGTACCATCGCATTTAATTCCGGAACCTGAAAAATGCCGTTATCAGGGAGAATCAGCACTTCATGAATGGAAGATGGGATGACAAAGTAATCACTTCCCAGGCATTCCCCAATCTGTTTACGAATATCTTCCTGCAGTAACAGGGAAGCTCCATTCATCTTAGCTTTGTTTGTCAGACAGAACATTGGGTTTTCCATGGCTTCCATATCCATTTTTTCATTCAGCAGGTTTTCTGGTTCTTCACCAAAAATCATAGATTTGATAATCTGCGTCATATCCACCAGTTGCACGCCTCTGTTCCTATCTGCCATCATCGCATCTGCCTGAATCTGTTCGGCAGATACTCCCCATTCATTCATCAGAGAGATTGTTACCGGAATACTGCTGATTCCTTCTCCACTTTCCTCCAGATTTACTGCATAATAAGCTCCAAAATCTCCGTGTTCTGTGACTACTTTATCTGCCAGACGATCGGTATTCCATTCTTTGTCACAAATTCTCACCTGTAATTTGTCTTTCATCTTTTCATAATCCAGGATATCTGGAACTCCCATATCAAAAAATTCTGCCTTGCCCTGTGCCTCAATACGCATATCAGCTACATCCCCAACACAAGAATCTACATCTTTTCCATTGATATATTCCTGATAAAGGGAATCCAGATAGACTGTCGGTACGATTCTCTGATCTCCATTCGGAATCGTAATACCTGTCAGCTTCAAACCATTGTTTTTTTCTACTTCCTGAAGTTTAATTTCTGCGTCCTTATAAGACTCTGGCAGATACTCCTTTACATTGTCTTTGACATATTCATAAAATTCTTTTCTGTTCATCATACGCTTTTACCCCTTTCTGATCATGTGATGGTTCATTCTTTTTCTGCTGACCATCTGCTCGGATTTCTTCTGATAAGCCATCATTCTCTTTAAAGTTTTCTCCTGGTTTTTTCGTGCTTCCTGTCTTTTTTCCATTGCTTTCATCATAGTTTTCTGTTCCTTTCTGTGATATTTTTGTATGAAAAAGGGAGCCTCACATAGAAGCTCCCAATCATAACCGTTGGTTTTAGTTTCCTTATTTCCTTTTCCTGCTGATATAAAGTCCTGCCATACCTCCTGTGGAGATTACAAGAAGCAGGATCGGCAGCCAGATATTCGTGCTGTCACCTGTTTTCGGTGCGTTTGATACCTTTGTCTCTTCATGGGATTGTGGTGTGTTCGGTGTTTCTGGAACTTCCGGTTTCTCATTTGTCAGATTAAAGGTAACTTCTACAACCGGTGTACTGTCATCTGCATAGGCAAATGTCACTTCATGCTTGGTCTGATCCAGTGTGTATCCGTCCAGTGTCTTTGTTTCCACCAGATAATACTTGATAGCGGTATCATATTTGCCGTTCTTAAATGTGGCAATCTCATACAGCTTACTTTCTGCATGACCGGCAGCATCTGTCTTTAAGGTTTCCAGAACTTTTCCTTTGCTGTCACGAAGTTCAAATTCTACCCCTTTCAGCGGTTCTCCTGATGATTTATCTGTCTTATTGAGAATCACTTTTCCCTTGGCAGTGTCATCTTTCATAGCTACTTTCTGGATTTCTCCAGTATCCTTTACTTCAAAACTAACATCCGATGTCAGAAGATATCCTTTCGGTGCCTGCTCTTCACGTAAGGTATATTTACCGATTGGAAGTTTTTCGATATAGTGTGCTTCCTCTGTGGAAGTCCAGCTCTCTACTACCTGATCATCCTTATCGAGAATCGTCAGTTTCGCACCTGGAATCTCAGTTTCTCCTGTGATATCCGTCTTACTGATCTGCACTTTTGTCACATCATCTTTCATCTCTACTTTCTGAATCTCGGCTGTATTTTCTACTGTAAAGGTAATACTTTCTGCAGTGACATATCCATCTGCCGGTTTTGTCTCTGTCATGGTGTATTCCTTACCAACAACCAATTCTTTGATCACATGGGATTCTTCCGTAGAAGTCCATTCATCCACTGTATTGCCATCTGAATCCGTCACTTTCAGGTGTGCACCTGGAAGTTCTTTACCTGTTGTCAGGTCTGTTTTGGTCAGCTCCACTGTGGTTGGCTGATTCTCAAAAGTAAAGACGTAGCTTACTTCTGCCTGGTCTTCTCCAGCATATTCAAAGGTAAATTCCTGTATTTCTTCTGTTGTAACAAATCCGTCCGGCGCAAAGATCTCTTTCACATAGTATTTTCCGTCTACCGGAAGATTTGCCGTAAAAGTAATCTGTCCTTTTTCATCCGTTACCCGCTGCTCGATCAGACTATCTTTCTCAAGGAGTACCTCGCCCTTTGCATTTTTGATATCTTCACTGGTATAAAGACCAAAGACACCACCTGCAAGAACACGTTCTGTATCTTTTTCTTTCTTCAGAACCGTAACCTTTACTTTCTGACGGGCATTCTGCCATTTCTCATCATA
>NZ_JAJEPR010000055.1:0-13773 GCF_020686945.1 Fusicatenibacter faecihominis
GGCGTTGAGGAAGAGTAGGTGAGTAATATGAGATACGAAGATTCGATGAAAGGTGTAGCTGATCAGATAATCAAAGAACAGCAGCGAGTCAGTAAAATTAAAAACAATCCAGAAGAGTTCCATTGGCATGACGAATATGCAACGTTGAATTTCTTTCGGTTTATCTGCAAAAATATCGGTAACTTGAGAAATGGAGAAATTGAAAAAATGGTCACACGTTTAAAGAACATAGATCAGAAAGCAGTGGAAAACCATGTGAATGGTGCTGTTTGGGCATTTGATTATGATAAGATGTTCTGTGTATTGATGGAAAATGAAATTTGCCGAAAGGTGTGTGAAAAGAATAAATATAACAGTTGGATGAATCTGATTGGACAGTATTGTGTTTTAAGGACTTAAAGACGAAGAAAGTTGTTGGAGAGAAATAATTTCCGGCAACTCTGTCTTTAATGAATAGAGTTCATTTTTTTATTCAACTATTTCCATGATATATACAGTGTGTAAATGTGCAATTCAAATATCAGTTTATGCTAAGTGCAAAAAAATAATAATAATTACTATTATTGACAAAAGAATAATTATCATGTATAATACAGATATACAAGAAACAAAGTGTTAGAAAAATTGCTAGGAACTTGGTAACAAAAATAAATCGACATTGAAAAGGGAAAATGACTATGATAAAATATGAATGTGAACCATGTGGATATATTTATGATCCGGCAGTAGGGGATATAGACGCCGGTATCGATCCAGAAACTGCATTTGAGGATATTCCAGATGACTGGACATGCCCAATCTGCGGATTAGGAAAAGACGTTTTCGTTCCTGTAGAAGACTAAGCAGAAAATGCAGGTACGAAACTGCCAGACATTAAAAGAGCCTAAGAGAACATATAAAAGAAATGGAGGTCAAATTATGACTTACGATTTAAACATTACCTTTGATGACAATTTAGTAACAGGAAATAAAACAATCGATACACAGCACAAAGAATTGATTGACCGTATTCAGAACTTTGTAATTGCCTGTCAAAATGGCGACAGCAAGGTAAAGGCGATCAAACTTCTGGATTATCTTAACGAGTATACTGACTTTCATTTTAAAGAAGAAGAAGCACTTCAGGAAAAAGCCGGTTATCCAGAGCGTGAAAAACATTATGAAAAACATGAAGAGTTTAAAAAGACAATTCAGGAACTGTATGAATACCTTCAGGAGTATGAAGGACCAACAGATCGGTTCAGTGAACTTGTACAGAAAAATGTAATCGACTGGCTGTTTGGACACATTAAAACATACGACCGCTCTGTGGCAAAATTTATCTTTATGAAACAAAATCCAGACCGATGCTAAAATAAACCAGGGAACGAGTTCACTCAGAATGTAGACAACGTGATGAAGTAAACTAGGGGCTGTCACAATGCAGCCCCTTTCCTGTTATAGCGATATTCTAGGTAATATATTGCGCTGGCATGACATATTATTTTACTACTACTATATGGGAAGAGCAAGCAGCTCTTCTTTTTTTGTCCTTTTTATCCAATTTTAAGTTGTAAAGTCTCTTTTCATTCGACAAAATTCTCCACAGACAGAGGATATGCGACGAGCATTGATATGAACATCTATTTATGGAAAGAGGATATTGAAGACGGGGAATCGGTAATGACAGCCGAATATAGACCTGTAGAATACGGAAAGGACTATGATGTTGTCAATAATCCTGATAAATTTCAACTATATATAGATGGAAAAGAGATTAAATAGTAATCTCCTGAAAGCAAGCTTTTTGTCAATTATTTCAAAGAAAAATTAAAGGATAACAATACATAGTTTTGACAATGATATTTTGAAAAAATTTATAGGAATGCTCTATTATCAAATTGACATAGGAATATGGTAGCGTATAATTAGAATTGAATACACTGAAAAATGGAGGAATTACATGAAAGCACATAAATATTGGTCAGTAGGAGCATTGATCACAATGCTTGGGACTTTTTACACTGGATATAAAAAGCAAAAATCAAGTCACAAATACTTTGCTTTAAGTTCTATGTTATGTATGGTAATGGCGATATATACAGGTCATAAAATGATTACCGGGAATAGGAAGAAAAAGGCGAATAAAGAGAAAGATACAGAAAGGGAGGGATAAATAATGTTGGAAGTAGGGGTTAAGGCACCGGATTTTGAGTTGCCAGATCAAAATGGGAAAATACATAGATTATCGGATTATACAGGAAAAAAAGTGATTTTATATTTCTATCCCAAGGATAATACAGCGGGATGCACGAAACAGGCATGTGGGTTTTCTGAGCGATACCCTCAGTTTACCGAAAAAGGAGCAGTTATTCTTGGAGTCAGTAAGGATTCTGTATCCTCTCATAAGAGATTTGAGGAAAAATATGGATTGACATTTACACTTTTAGCAGATCCAGAGCGGAAAGTTATTGAAGCATATGATGTATGGAAAGAAAAGAAAAATTATGGCAAAGTCTCTATGGGAGTAGTAAGAACCACATATCTTATTGATGAACAGGGGATTATTATAAAGGCAAATGATAAAGTCAAGGCTGCAGATGATCCTGAAAATATGCTCAAGGAATTAGATTAATGAAGATAATATTATCCCCTGCTAAAAAGATGATTACAGATACTGACAGCATAGCGCCGGATGGATTGCCTGAATTTATTGAAAAGACGACAGAGATACAAAGTTGGTTGAAAAGTAAGTCAAAAGAAGAACTGAAGACTATCTGGAAATGTAATGACAAAATTACAGAACAGAACTTCAATAGATTGGAAAACATGGATCTTTATCATTTACTTACCCCAGCTGTCTTATCATATGAAGGAATTGCTTTTCAATATATGGCTCCATCCGTGTTTGAGGACAGTCAGTTCGAGTATGTACAAAATCATTTGAGAATAATATCTGCATTTTATGGTGTGCTAAAACCAAGGGATGGTGTGACACCTTATCGTTTGGAAATGCAGGCGAAGGTTGGAATAGGAGAAACAAAAAATCTGTATGAGTACTGGGGAGATTTATTATACCGCTCAGTGATTGATAACAGCAGGATTATAATCAATCTGGCATCGAAAGAATACTCTAAGTGCATAGAAAAATATCTGACACGACAGGATAGATACATTACGATTACATTTTGTGAGTTATCAGGAGATAAACTGGTGACAAAAGGTACATATGCTAAGATGGCCCGTGGTGAAATGGTTAGGTTCATGGCTGAAAACAGAATTGAAAATCCTGAGGATATTAAGAAATTTGATAGACTAGGCTATTCATTCCGCTCTGATTTATCATCAGATGCAGAATATGTTTTTGAACGGAAAAAATGATGATTGAATGATTATTTTAAATAAAAGGTAATCAGAAATATTGATTATTATAATAATAGTAATTATTACTATTATTTATTGACAATAAACAGATTGAGAAGCACCACGAAGAGAGATATCGTGCACTTCTTAAGAATATTGAAACTGCACAGGTGTTTGAAAAGAGTGAAGTTAAGGTATGGGAATGCCGTAACTGTGGACATGTTGTGGTAGGAACAAAGGCACCTGAGATATGTCCAGTATGTAACCATCCACAGAGTTATTTCGAAGTACATGAAGAGAACTATTAAAGAGAAGGAGATTATTACAAAGAAGAAAGTGATTATTAAAAAAAGCAGTAATGATAGGCTGTGGCTTTGTTGGTTCTGCATCAGTTGGTAAAGAAGCATTAAAGTTTAAGAAATCGGCGGATGCTTTGAAAAAAGTTATAGAAACAATTGGATTTTAAATTTTAAACATAGGAAGATAAAAAAGATGGAAGTAAAATATTATGTATGCAATCATTGTGGAAACATTATTGAAATGGTAAAGGATCAAGGCGTACCAGTAATGTGCTGCGGAAAGGCTATGCATGAGTTAAAAGCTGGAGTGACAGATGCTGCTGTTGAGAAGCATGTACCTGTATATACAGTGGACAAACAGCATGTACATGTTGTGGTCGGTGAAACAAAACATCCAATGCTTGATAATCATTTCATTGAATGGATTACACTAAATACAAATCAGGGTATTTATAGAAAACAGCTAATTCCAGGACAGGAACCTATTGCGGATTTCTGCCTCTGTGATGGAGAATATGTAGAAGAAGTATACGCATACTGCAATCTTCATGGACTCTGGAAATGCTAAAAACACTTGACTTTCGTGCTAAGATTACAAAATAATTCAGATACAACAGTAATATATGCTGTGTATTAATATATTTATAAGGAGGAACAAACTAATGAAATATGTATGTGACGTTTGCGGATGGGAATATGATGAAGAGGAAGGTTATCCTGAAGGTGGTATTGCACCAGGAACAAAGTGGGAGGACGTTCCAGAAGATTTTGAATGCCCATTATGTAATGTTGGAAAAGATCAGTTTTCAGAAGTTGAATAAAATTCTGATTATTTAAATACGGATAGATAAACAAAAACCCTGGTGCGTGTGAGCAACAGGGTTTTTTATTGCGATAGTTTGTGATGATATCACAGAAAATGATTTACCTTTTGCTTATAATGTAACTACAAACAAAGTAAGGAGGTAGTCTAAATGAGATTAAAAGATAAAGTTGCAATCATTACGGGTGGAAGCCGTGGTATAGGATTTGCTACAGTTGATAAATTCTTGAAGGAAGGTGCTTCAGTTGTGTTGGCAGCAAGTTCACAGGAATCGGCAGATGTTGCTGTAGATAAATTAAAAGAAAAATATCCCAATGCAATAGTTGCTGAAATTAGTCCAAATCTAGCAAGCATGGAGTCTGTCAGAAAGGCTTTTAAAGAGGCAACTGAAAAATATGGATGTGTCGACATACTGGTAAATAATGCAGGGATTTCAGAAAACACCTCATTTATGGATTATACAGAGGAGACTTTTGATAAAGTCATGGATCTAAATGTAAAAGGAGTATTTAATACTACTCGTGTAGCAGCAGAATGTATGGTGGCAAGAGGCAAGGGGGTCATTCTCTCAACTTCTTCCATGGTGAGTATTTCGGGACAGCCAAGTGGGTTTGCTTATCCGGCATCGAAGTTTGCAGTAAACGGATTGACTGTATCATTAGCAAGAGAACTAGGACCTAAAGGTATTCGTGTTAATGCTGTTGCACCTGGGATTACAGAAACTGATATGATGAAGGCCGTGCCAAAGGAAGTTATCGAACCTATGATTGAAAGAATTTCATTGCGTCGTCTTGGACAGCCGGAAGATATTGCCAATGCGTTTGTGTTTCTTGCTTCAGATGAGGCGAGTTACATTACAGGTGTTATATTAAGTGTAGATGGTATGGCAAGAAGTTAAATTAATGAGGTATGGTGATGTAATCACGGAAAATAAATGAAATTAAGACTATAATAAATCTACAAAAAGAAAAAGATAAGGAGGACTGTAAAATGTCTGCTATTAATATCAATAAAAATAATTTTCAGAACGAAGTACTGAATTCCGATAAACCCGTTCTTTTAGATTTTTGGGCATCTTGGTGTGCGCCTTGCCGTATGGTAGTACCTATTGTAGAGGAGATTGTAAGTGAGCGTAGAGATATTAAAGTTGGAAAGATTAATGTAGATGAAGAGCCTGAACTGGCAAATAAGTTCAGTATTATGAGCATTCCAACTTTAGTGGTTATGAAGAATGGGAAGATTGTACAGCAGGTTTCAGGGGCGAGACCTAAGAATGCGATTTTAGAAATGCTTTAGGGGGGTGTGCTAATGGGATTTTTTGATCTCTTTAAACAGTCGAATATTAATCAAGGCATAGAAGAATATAAAAGGACTGATGATGCAGTTCTGCTGGATGTACGTACACCGCAGGAATATCAGGAAGGACATATACCAGAAAGTAAAAATGTGCCGTTGCAGCAACTTGACAATATTGCTTCTGTAGCGAAGAATAAGGATATCCCACTGTTTGTATACTGTTATTCCGGTTCACGAAGCCGCCAGGCAACTGGGATACTGCAACGAATGGGATATTCTAAAGTAAATAATATCGGTGGCATTGTAGCTTACTCAGGAAAGGTGGAAAAATAAGATGAAGGTAATAATTGTAGGAGGTGTAGCCGGAGGAGCTACAGCCGCAGCAAGAATACGCAGACTGAATGAACATACTGAAATTACTGTGTTTGAAAGATCCGGATACATATCCTATGCAAATTGTGGACTTCCATATTATATTGGAGACGTGATCACAGACCCGGAAGAACTTACACTACAGACACCAGAGAGTTTTTTTAAACGTTTCCGTATTAACATGAAAATTCATCATGAAGTTATCTCCATACATCCGGAACGTAAAACGGTTTCAGTGAAAAATTTAGAGAATGGTGGGATATTTGAAGAAAAATATGATAAGCTGATCCTCTCTCCAGGTGCAAAGCCAACACAGCCGAGACTTCCCGGAGTAGGTATTGATAAACTTTTTACACTTCGTACTGTAGAAGACACTTTTCGGATAAAGGAATATATAAATAAGAATCATCCAAAATCGGCTGTATTGGCAGGTGGCGGTTTTATTGGTCTGGAACTGGCAGAAAATTTGAGGGAGCTTGGCATGGATGTTACGATTGTCCAGAGGCCTAAGCAGCTGATGAACCCTTTTGACCCGGATATGGCATCCATGATCCATAATGAAATGAGAAAGCATGGGATAAAACTGGTACTGGGCTATACAGTAGAAGGATTTAAAGAAAAAGACAACAGAGTGGAGGTCCTGTTGAAAGATAATCCATCCCTTCAGGCTGATATGGTAGTTCTGGCAATCGGAGTCACACCAGACACAGTATTAGCAAAAGAAGCCGGTCTGGAACTTGGCATCAAGGAAAGTATTGTAGTGAATGACAGAATGGAAACCTCTGTACCGGATATTTATGCTGCAGGTGATGCAGTTCAGGTAAAACATTATGTTACGGGTAATGATGCGCTGATTTCTTTGGCAGGACCAGCCAATAAACAGGGCAGAATCATCGCTGATAATATTTGTGGCGGTGATAGTCGTTACCTGGGCAGTCAGGGAAGCTCCGTTATCAAAGTATTTGATATGACAGCAGCTACTACAGGTATCAATGAAACCAATGCCAAAAAGTCAGGGTTAGATGTAGATACAGTAATTCTTTCTCCTATGAGTCATGCCGGTTACTATCCTGGTGGAAAAGTGATGACCATGAAGGTGGTTTTTGAAAAAGAGACTTATCGTTTGCTTGGTGCTCAGATTATTGGATATGAAGGTGTTGATAAACGTATTGATGTGCTGGCAACAGCAATTCATGCAGGACTGAAGGCAACCCAGTTGAAAGATTTGGATCTCGCATATGCACCGCCATATTCCTCTGCAAAGGATCCTGTAAATATGGCCGGATTCATGATAGACAATATAGCAAAAGGAACCTTAAAACAATGGCATTTGGAAGATATGGATAAGATTTCTAAAGATAAAAATGCTGTGTTGCTGGATGTGAGAACAGTAGGTGAATTTAGCAGGGGCCATATTAATGGATTTAAAAACATTCCTGTAGATGAACTGAGGGAACGTATCAATGAAGTTGAGAAGGGAAAGCCTGTTTACCTGATATGCCAGAGTGGGCTACGCAGTTATATTGCAAGCCGTATTTTGGAAGGAAATGGATATGAAACATACAACTTTTCAGGTGGATTCCGCTTTTATGATGCAGTGGCTAATGACCATGCACTGATTGAAAGATCATATGCATGTGGTATGGATTATTAGAAATAAATAAAATATTTTTATAGTTTGATTGTAGTATAAAAAGATCCCCCATTTATTAGAATGACTTTCATAATTCTGATAAATGGAGGATTCTTTAGAGAAAAAAACGTTTTATGATCTTTGTAGTGTTTCCAGTCTTTTCGAATCAAGGATTGTTATTTTGCCGCGAGAGAGTCTGACGAGTCCTTCGCCTTGAAAGTATCGAAGCATTCGAGTAATAACTTCCCTGTGGGAACCAAGATGGTTTGCGATAGTTTCGTGAGTGATTTTCAGTTCATTTGTTCCTTCAATGGATGTTTCTTCTAAAAGAAATGAAGCAACACGCTTATCCAAACTCTTCCACATAATCTGTTCAATCAGCCACATGACATCAGAAAAACGGGTAGCCATTAACTCATTGGTATAGTTTGCGACAGGAGCAGATTCTTTCATGATGCCCTTATAGATTTCAGCAGGGATGATCCAAAGATCCGTATCTTTTTCTGCTTCAATGGTTACTTCAAATTGAATAGACCGCATGATACATGAGGCGGATAAAAGACACATATCCATATCGAACAGACGGTAAAGTGTAATCTCCCGTCCTTCATCTGAAAGTATGTAAGTTCGAAGCTGCCCGGATTTAACCAGTAATAATCCAGTACAGTCCAGGTTTCCATTGTGAATGATCGTTCCTTTTTTTACATCCCGTGTGATTAAATTGTCTGAAATTAGTTTTTTCTGTGCTGTATTTAAGTCATTCCATAGTGGAAAATAATTTTCGAAGCTCATAGCAGTCATCTCCTTTACGAACATAGTATACTTGCTTTTTTAAGATGCGTCAATTAAATAATTGACATATGCCATAAATAAAAATATACTGACTATAGTACATGACGGTTGTAAATATGAGGGAGGGATAAATAATGCAGGGAGATGTCAGTTTTACATTTTTGGACCGAATTGAAGAAGTAGAACTGAATATTGTAGATGGACGATGGCAGTCTGCACTGGCATTGGCATTGACTTTGCCAGATATTTGTGGAGGTATTGCTTTCCCGGAAATTGTTAAACATTATCGAGATGGCCGGGTTATGCTGGATCGGCAAAAGAATCCGCCCCGTGATGTGGGAACCCAGTATATTCGCTGGTTTGATGAATATGCAGGGGACTACTTTAAACTATCTCAATCCGGTGAAAAGCCATATATTTGCGGAGAACGCTGTTGGCAGCTTCGATGTGAATATCTTCATCAAAATAAAGGATTTTTGAATGATGAAAATAATATACGCTTTCATCTTGGACTAAACTGTGGAATGTCAGTTTGTCAGTTGGACAGTATGAACATACAGGAGAACGGAAACGATATTCATATAGACATAGAACAGTTTTGTCTGAGGATGTGCAAGGCAGCAAAGAGTTATTATGGTAAAGTTCATTTGGAAAAAGACTTTAGTCTCTATAATAAATACACCAGTTTTGGATTTTGTTCAGGTAACACAAAAAAAGAAAGCTGCTTCTATTATTGCACTAGTCTGTGGCAGTGAACGTTATGCAAAAGGATTAAAAGAAACATTGCAGTTTATTTCAGATCAGATCATGCTGTTTTATACACCGGAAAGTGCTAAAACAAAATTAGGCAGACATAAGCCGGATCTTTGGATTGTTACCGAAGATATGACGAGCCAACCGAATCAGCCATGGCGTGCGGACAGGACAACACCTGTAATTTTAATCACAGGCAATCCTGATGCTGTTGAGATTAAAAAAAATTCAGGAAAACTAACTGTTCTTTCTATGCCATTATCAATAGTTGATTTGCGGAAAACCGTCGAAATATATGTGTCGTGAGGAGAAGTTTATGCTGTACATAATACTATTATTTGTATTTGTAGTTGTATATTTGATGATGCTTATGCGGAGACAGAAAGAAAAGATGAGTGAAATTAAAATACAAATAGATAAACTGCAAGCACAACATGATAGATTGCAGAAAGAAAGGGATCAGTTACAAGAACGGATGAATCGCCTGGAAGAGCAACGAGAGCACTTGCAAATGCAAACAGACCAGGCATTTCGGAGTGCTGATGAAATCGAGAAAATTTGCGATGAGATATGGAATCATGCTAATACCATTCACCTTTACTCTTCGTTAGCTGAAGAAGAAAGCAAATCTATAACAATGAAAGAAAAACAAAAAGAAATTATTCGAACAACTGAGGAGATTCTAAACATCATATATAAATATAAAGGTAATGTATAATAAAAATATGTCATTGTAATGATTAGCGTTCAAGGTAAATTCTTATGTAATAATGTCGCAGAAGGATTTACCTTTTTCAGGTACAATAGAGATACAAAATTTGAAAGGGGAACAAAGCATTGGCAAAAAGAGTGGCAAGTGTCGATAAAAAAAGATGTGTTGCCTGCGGAGTATGTGCAAATACTTGTCCGCTGGCAGCGGCCAAAGTTTACCATGGATGTTATGCTGTGGTAGAAGAAACAGTGTGTGTAGGATGTGGAAAATGTGCAAAGTCCTGTCCGGCAGGTTGTATTGAAATGAAAGAGAGGACAGCGATGTGAAGAAAAAGAAACATTGGTATGATTATTTATGGATATGGGCGATCCTTTATTTTGCTCTCGGTTTTTTTAATGTTTTGTTCGCTTGGTTTGGGATGATTGATTTCCTGTTGCCGTTAGGAATAGCAATATTCGGTGGAAATAAATTTTTCTGTAATCATTTGTGTGGACGTGGCCAGCTTTTTAGTAAGCTTGGTGGAGATTTAAAATGCTCAAGAAATAAACCAACCCCGCGATGGATGAGTTCAAAATGGTTCCGATACGGCTTTTTGATATTTTTCCTTACAATGTTTGGGAATATGGTATTTCAGACATATTTAGTTGGTGCCGGAGCATCCTCCTTGCGTGAAGCCATCAAATTATTCTGGACCTTCCGTGTTCCGTGGGGATGGACATACACTGCCGGAACAGTAGCTGATTGGGTGGCACAGTTTAGTTTTGGATTTTATAGTTTGATGCTTACATCTTTGTTGTTAGGGTTGATTGTAATGGTGTTATATAAGCCACGAACCTGGTGTACATTTTGTCCAATGGGAACAATGACGCAGGGTATCTGTAAATTAAAAAATAATGAAAAGAAGTAATACTATAAGGTGATTCATAAAAGGCATATGTCAAAAACATTATTGACATATGCCTTTTATAGGACTATTATATAAGAAAAGCGAGAAAGGAGCAGTTTATGCCGAGACCAGTAAAATGCAGAAAAGTCTGCCATTTCCCCAATGTTTTAGAATTTCTTCCGGCAGATGATACGGAGAAAAAAACACCCATTGTTCTGACGGTAGATGAGTACGAGACAATCCGTCTTTTGGACAAGAAAGGTTATAGTCAGGAGCAGTGTGCAGTATCTATGCAGATCGCAAGAACGACGGTCCAGCGGATTTACGAGATTGCCCGGAAGAAAATAGCAGATGCACTTATTGACGGACATCCGCTCAGAATTGAGGGCGGGGATTTCAGAATCTGTGACGGTCAGAGCGGCAACTGCAGCTTTGGAGGATGTTACAAACAGGAAATTTACAAAAAATATGCAGCAGAAAAAGGAGAAGGTATTATGAGAATAGCAGTAACATATGAAAATGGACAGATTTTCCAGCACTTTGGACACACAGAGACATTTAAGATTTACGATGTAGAGGAAGGAAAAGTAGTACATTCAGAAGTAGTAGATACGAATGGAAGCGGACATGGCGCATTGGCAGGAGTTCTTAATGCATTGAATGCAGATGTTTTGATTTGTGGCGGAATCGGAGGCGGCGCACAGACAGCGTTAGCGGCAGCAGGCATCAAGCTCTTCGGAGGAGTTTCCGGAGATGCAGATGAAGCAGTAGAAGCTTTTATCAATGAAACACTTGAGTATAATCCGGATGTGAAATGTTCTCACCATGAGCACAACCACGGGGAAGGACATACATGTGGTGAGCATGGATGTGGAAGCCACAGCTGCCATTAAGAAGAATAGCAAAAAATAATAGTACGAAAGGATGTGCCAAGGTAATGTAGAAGTTACCGCAGCACATCCTTTTGTGTTATGTGATTCTCATATTGATTATTTCTTACTTGCCGAAAATAATGAATTGAACGTATAATACTCCCATCTTTTTGTAACTGTCAAAGATGAGAGTATACTTAATTTATTGAGAAGAGTCAATTATATAACTGACATATGCTGTAAATAGAAGTAATAAAGCGTAATAAAGTAAATCAACTTTTCTGTGATATCATCACGGAAGCAAGCACTTATTTGGGGTATATTAAGTTCAAATAGGAGAAGGAGTTGAAAAATATGACATCTATAAATATAAATAAAGAAAAGTTTGGACAATTAATTCATAAGGAAAAACCGGTTTTGGTTGATTTCTGGGCACCTTGGTGTGGTTATTGCCGTAGAATTGGAGCAGCTTATGAAAAAATAAGTGAAGAATACAGCGATATTCTTGTTGCTGGAAAAGTAAATATTGATGAAGAACCACAGATTGCAGAAGCTGAAAAGATTGAGGTGATTCCTACGCTGGTTTTATATCGAAATGGAAAGGCAATAGATTCTATTGTTGCACCTGAATCAAAAATAATGATAGAGAATTTTATTAATGAAGCATTGGAAAAATAAAAGGAGGACTGCTGTATGAATGAAAATCATGTTTACGATATGATTATCGTGGGGGGAGGACCTGGAGGGTATACTTCAGCATTATACGCAGCCAGAGCAGGATTTGATACCATTGTTTTAGAAAAATTATCTGCAGGTGGTCAGATGTCATTGACCTGGCAGATTGATAACTATCCTGGTTTTGAAAATGGAATTGACGGATTTTCATTGGCAGAGAAAATGCAAAAACAGGCGGAAAAATTTGGCGCTAAAAGTGAATATGCTGAAGTTTTTAATATGGATTTAACAGGAAAGCTTAAGAGAGTAGAAACTAGTTCGGGAATTTATATTGGGAAAACAGTAGTGATTGCTACTGGAGCAAATCCAAGAGAACTTGGTCTCGCTAAAGAAAAAGAATTGATAGGTCATGGGGTTGCTTATTGTGCCTCCTGTGATGGTATGTTTTATAAAGATAAGATCGTGGTTGTTGTTGGTGGTGGAAATTCTGCTGTATCAGATGCTGTTCTTTTAAGTCGAATTGCTAAGAAAGTCATCATTGTTCATCGAAGAGATACATTACGTGCAACGAAAATCTACCATGACCAGCTGATGAAAACTGAAAATATAGAGTTTCGATGGAACAATACAGTAAATGAACTGATTTATGGAGAACGATTGACTGGTGTGCGGTTGAAAGATACAGTTACAGGAGAAGAAAACATTATAGAATGTGACGGCCTGTTTGTGAGTATAGGAAGAAAACCGACAACAGATTTTTTAGATAATCAGATAAAACTGGATAATAAAGGATATATTGTGGCAGGTGAAAACACTGAAACGAGTATTCCGGGTGTTTATGCTGTAGGAGATGTCAGAACAAAGTTACTTCGTCAGATAGTAACAGCAGTGGCAGATGGTGCTATGGCAGTACATATGGCAGAAGAGTATGTGGAGAAATAATAATCAGAATTTGAATGGTGAACTTTTCATACTGAAATATGTACAATTTCAATAATGACATGAACTTATGGGAACGTATTGCGGATACTTTGTGAACTTTATCCTGATACAATGATTATGCTGATGAAAGAAGGCATAGATAACTGAATACAAGAAAGAGACGAAAGCCTCAGTAGTTAAGAAAAAAACTACTGGGGCTTTTTTTCGTGCCTGAATTTCTCGGCCAATAACTGCGGGGATGTCCCGGCAGGATAAAGGTGGAGCAGGCATGATCCTAAACAGAGGTCCGCCTTCTGAAGTTGAAACGAGCAACAAGATTTCAAATTCAGGAGGAACGGATATGTATATTGAACACCCATATTTTTATGAAGGAAAG
>NZ_JAJEPR010000056.1:0-13370 GCF_020686945.1 Fusicatenibacter faecihominis
TTGCATGATTATGGCTATTTATACAGGACACAAGATGATTTCTGGTAAAAGTAGGAAGAAAAAAGAAGTTTCAGTAGAGAGTGTTGAAGATTAAAAAACAAAATATTTTAATAAATAACGCCGGTGCGGGATTTTTGATATCCAGTACTGGCGTTATTTATTCTACAGGGGCTTGGGGGTGTAGCCACCAAATATACTATTCGTTTTCTGCTTCGGCAAGTTTGTTAAGGATCCACTCCCTATTGATAACTATTTCATCATCATCGCGGAGATCCTTGAAATCATTGCAGTGTGAAGAAGCAAATTCATACATATTGTCAATGTCAACTGCACCAGTAATCTCACCCTTATTAATGATTACAAGAATATTTGTTCCGTCGTCGTCGACAGCAAAGCGCAGTTCATCAAATTCTATATCGGGATCATTTTTGAGAATAGAATCTGTCGCAAGTAATTTAACAAGTTCCATTACCCTGTCATCTTTACCTGCATCAAAGATCTGGATCTTTTCAACGAGCTGATTTGCTGATGTCACAATCCGGTATAAGTACTTTTCGGTACGATAATCAGCCAAAGCATTTTTTTCATAAAATATTTCATATGTCTTCTTTACTTCTGATTCAGGAACCAGATAAATCATGACAAGATCTTCCATCTGGTGATAGAGTGTGGAGTATTTTAAACGAAAGGTCTCTCCACAGCTCGGGCAGGTATAAAGGAAAATAGATTGATTAAGTACCTTCTCTTTCATTTCAGGATCCAGTGCAGTATTAATACTGTCCCAGAGCTCAAAATCTCCCTCATGATGGCAGGAAGGACAAGTTACCTTTTCTATATGATGTCTTGACATAAATGATCCTCCTTTCAGTGAGATAAATCTATAGTTTTTCTATTGTAGAATAATCTTATCCGCTATTATTTCGCCAGAAAATTACTCTGTATCTCCATCGGCATATGATAAGCCTGGCCTCGTTTTGTCAGGCTGTATAGTTTAAAGCTCATGAGTTCCGGAGTCGCATTCAAAGAGCTGCAGAGTCCGAAATAATCCAGGTCTTCGTTCTGAACCATATCTTCAATCTCCTCATCATCAATCAGAAGATCGGCAGCAAACAGATTGGCCTGGTATTCTGTATTATCCGTCATATTGTAGAGGGTATCATCTTGCATTGGAGCCATTTTCAGCTGGGAACGATGCAGGATGATATGCCCTAATTCATGGGCGGCAACGATCATCTTTTCTTCTTCTGAAAGGAAACTGCTGATCATGACATAGATCGTCTTGCAGCTCATAAAACAATATCCTTTCAGTGTCTTATATCTGGAAGTTTCCCCGACCACAATGTTCATCTGATCCATGATCTCAAATGGATCTCGGGTTCCATATTTCTTGATTAATTTCTTTGTTTCTGTATATATGTAAGTGTTTCTCAAATAAATCACCTCAAAAGTAAAAAATAAAAGGGCAGAAATATCCTTGTAACTATAAGGTAACAGATTAGGTGTACAATAATCCCGCCTTCTATTATTTTTCCTCTTGGTTTTTCAGATATTTTTTCGGTGTAAATTTCTTTGCACGTCTTTTGGAATCCAGATAAAGGCTCTGGATCTCATCCATAAAAGCTATTTTATCTTCGTCTGTCAGTGATCCACCGGCAAACATAGCTGCAGCCTGTTCCAGAATCTGCTGAGCCTGTCTGGCACCACGGTTACCAAACTGTTCGGATGCTTCTGTGATAAAAGCTTCATTCTCACTCATGAGATAAGAAACGTCACACTGTAATGCATCTGCCAGTTTCTGATACAGAACATTTTGTTTTGGAAAACGTCCTTCTACTTCCCAGGATCGAATAGTCCTATATGAAACACCAACCATACTGGCCAGTTCCTGCTGACTCATCTTTTTTTCTTTTCTTAATGATCTTACTTTTTCACCGAATGTCATAAACATACCTCTTTCTAAGCCTTGTCTTATAAGTTTCATTAGCCGCTTCAAGGCAAAACGGGAAATGTGTTTCCTTAAAAATAAAAATTAATCTTGACAAAGGGAAATATCTCTCCTATAATGTGAATCACAGATAAGGGAAACATCTTTCCTATAAGATACACAATATTTCCTCTTTTGTCAATGGATATGTGAAATGAATTTCCTGTAATTCAATGAAAACAGGAAGGATAGACAATCATTGATAGTCAAAATGGGATACATGTTAAGAAAAGAGGAAAGACGTATGGGAGGTGGCAATGTGAGTCAGGATCAGACTTCTATTATCTGTATTGATCTGAAGTCCTTTTATGCTTCTGTAGAATGCGTAGAACGTGGGCTGAATCCATTTAAAACAAACCTGGTGGTTGCAGATCCTACCAGATCAAAGTCAACAATCTGCCTGGCAATCACTCCGGCCATGAAGGCGCTTGGCATCAAGAACCGGTGCCGGATCCATGAGATACCGGATTGTGTGAAGTACATTACAGCCATGCCGAGGATGCAGCTGTACATGGATTATTCCGCAAAAATCTATGGAATCTATCTGCGGTATGTCTCAAAAGAAGATATCCATGTGTACAGTGTCGATGAATGTTTTATTGATGTGACAAACTATCTGCAGCTTTATCATCTCACTGCAAAAGAAATGGCGGTAAAGCTTATGCAGGCGGTCATGGAGAAAACTGGTATCACTGCAACCGCAGGAGTGGGAACCAATCTGTACCTTGCTAAGATTGCAATGGATATCGTAGCAAAGCATGTGGATGACCATATTGGAATTCTGAATGAATTTTCTTACAGAGAGCAGCTATGGGATCATAAACCATTAAGTGACTTCTGGAGGATTGGATCCCGGACTGAAAAGAAACTGGCTGGTTACGGGATCCATACGATGGGCGATATCGCAATGGCTTCTTTAAGATCCGAAGACTGGCTGTATAAGATGTTTGGGATTGATGCAGAGCTGTTGATCGATCATGCATGGGGTTATGAAACATGCCGGATGAGTGACATCAAGAACTATCATTCGGAAGAGCACAGCCTATCGAATGGCCAGGTGCTGATGCGAAATTATTCTTTTGACGAAGCACTTGTGATCGTAAGGGAAATGACAGACAATCTGGTCCTGGATCTGTTTGAAAAAGGACTGGTAACAAACTCTCTCACCTTATGGATCGCCTATGACCACAGGTATGAGCATGAGGCATCCAAAGGAACCGTAAAACTCGAAAGAGAAAGTAACAGTTCCAAAAAGATCATAGATGCAGTGGAAGATTTATATCGCAGGATTGCAGACAGATATACCGGAATCCGAAGAATCGAGGTGTGTGCGAACAGGGTTGCTCCTGAAAATTATGTGCAGTACAGCCTGTTTGATGATCCCAAACAGACCGATAAGGAACGGCATTTGCAGGAAGCAGTATTGAATGTAAAGCAGCGTTATGGAAAGAATGCGATCATGCGGGGATCCAACCTGCTAGAGTGTTCTACTTATAGAGAACGCAACGAGCAAATAGGTGGTCACCGTGCTTAGAGGAGGTGCAAAAAGTGCTGGCAAGTGCATATCAACCGTATTTATATTTACCAAGACCGGTTTCCAGGAGACATCCCATGGATGTAGGACGCAGAGCAAAACAGTTTGCTCCATTTGCGGCACTTCGTGGATTGGATGAAACAATCCGGCAACAGGAAATCATTTATGAACCAAAAAGAGATTTATCTGAGGAAAAGAAAAATGAGCTGGATATGAAATTAAGAATCCTGGCATATGGAATGAAGATACAGGCAACTTATTTTCAAAAGTCATGGAAGAATCCATTAATTGGTCAGTACCATACATTATCTGGAACCGTAGAATTTTTTGATCCATCAGTCCACTTACGGATTGATGATACCGAGATCCAGATCCAGGACATCTGTGATCTGACTGGTGATGTATTTGAAACTATTGAAATATCATGTTAATTAATCACAGCGGAATTTTTTATACCGGAAAGAGTGAGTGGTAGCTGGTGAAAGGATAAAAAAGGATGCACAGATCGACAAAGCAGATCTGATCAGAATAGAAATCGTGCTGTTCGTGTAGCTTTGGCACTTACGGAATGGATGGCATGATGCTCATAAGGCGGATTTGATTTCCCTTTGGTCCGTTGAGTAATAAATGGAGAATATCTTATTGCTTAAAGGAGGAAGCCTATATGGGATCAGGTGCTATTAAATGGCATGTACACTGCTCTGTATGTGGAGCATTTATTGAAAAGAGCGCACAAAGCGATTCAGAAGTGGAGTGCAAAAAATGTCGCAGTACATTGGAGATATTTGTAAAGGATGATATGGTGTCGGTTCGTCCGATCCACATCAGAGATGAACAATTAAAGTCCAGGATGCGGACGTATTCCCGAAAGATGATGAATCAGGGATCATAACAGAATAGAATGAGCTGTCTGTAGTAAGCGTTGGATTTGGCAGGAACCATCAAGAACGCACCAGACAGCAAGAGTTTGTCAAGGAGCTGAACCTGACTGGAATCACTAAGAGCCCGGCAAAACATTTACGGATACACTGCAAGATCAGAAGTATTTTCTGGTTTTGGAGATTGTTGAAGTATTTGTTTTGTCGGGCTTTTTTGATGTATTTAAAAAAATTTTTAAATTTTTTGTCGTACCCCACTGTAAAACAGGCTCTCAGCGTTTCGTTATATAGAGGTTGAATTCTCTTCTGCAAAAATAATTGCAGAGAGAGATTTTGATAATATGGCGCAAAGGAGGAAGCAAAGATGACTGAAATCGAATACCAGGAATTTGTAAGGCATTGTCCTTACGATGCTATGGGCGATTATTCCATGTTTCGCAAAGAGCAAACAGAGAATGAATCAGAAGATGCACATATCAACTGAATAAGCCAGGCAATCTGGCAAACTTAATCTAAACGCAGATACATGCGTTACAAAGGAGTCACGGACTCCCGTTCAAAAAAAACGGGTGAGTTCGTGACCTCTTGTACTGCAGTTCTTTATGTCTGTGCAGAAATTTCATAAAAGATGGAATGGACCACCCGGAGCCGAAAGGCAGAAAGGTGGTCTTTATGTTGACATTAAAAGAACTGAAAAAAATCGTGAAAGTTGCTGATGTGGAGAAGAGAATCCCAAGCGTGAAATCCTTGAAGGAACACAAAGTTGTAGTAAAGGAAATGATCAATGCAGATACAACAATCTCTGTTTATGATCACGGATATGTACTTTATACAGCAGGAAATCAATCAACCGTATTTCCGCTTCATAGTTGTGATGACTATGAATATGTGAGTGTAACTGGCGATAACAAGGAATTCAATAAAGAGTTCTTTGATAATGAAAACTGGTATATCCGTCTGCTGATGGAGGCTGAAGACCGTATGGCATACAGCCAGAGCAAAATCAGCACCAATCATGGTGTGTTTTCTAACAGCGATGTTACAGATGATGCGGAGATTATGAGAGGATCTTCAAAAGATTTTGTTGACGATGTTATCGACAGAGAAATTCTGCATGCGCTGATCAAGGAATTGACAGAGAGGCAAAAGATGGTACTCAATCTGGTTTATTTCGAAGAAATGCGTCAGCAGGATGTCGCAGATTATCTGGGAATCAAACAACAGAGTGTAAATGACCTCCTGAACAGAGCATTAAAAACGATGAAAAAAAAGGCGGAAAACGAAGAATTTTAAAAAAATTTCAAAAAAATTGAATTAGACCACTGTAAAACAGGCTCTGAGCGTTTCGTTATATGAAGGGTTTGCATAGAACACCTTCATGTACCTTGAAAAATGAATAGCCTGCCCGGAGTGATATTTGATTTGAACATGCATAGAGCGAAAAGCTGCGTGTCTGCCAGAAGAAAACGTATCAGAGATGGAAACTGATATAGGAACGGATCCGGGAAAGAAAACAGGAAAACGCTTAAATCTTAAATCAAAATAAAATGTCTGAATCTAAAAAGAGGATGACAGTAGAAATCATGTGGCGGTATTTGTGACAAACAGGTACCGCCATATATTTGTGCTGTTATCTCAGCTTGTGCTGACTGTCCCAAATAGCACAAATTTCAGGAAAGGAGGCGATCATCTTCGTATAAAAGATAATATGCAGAAACTAACAGATAACCATACACAAAAGAATCAGAAAGGAAGGATTTAAGAGAATGAACGTGAAAAAGAAAGCACGCAGGGTGATGTCCGGTTTACTGACTGCAGTAACGGTTCTATCGACGGTACTCTCTCCCGCTGTTGCCTATGCTTCTGATGATGCCGGATCTGTAAAAAAGATTCCGTATTATGAGGAGATCAAGGATCAGTTGGATGAAGATGAAGTGGTAACTGCAAAGGATTATGAGATCAAGGTTGGAGACAATTTCGATGTAAAGAGTGATTATACCGGTCTTACGATCCAGGATGACAGCAAAGTAAAAGTTACATTTCAGGAAGCAAAAGATACGGACGGGAATGATTTTTCTACCGATTATACCAATTCCTATAAGGCAGTCTATTATGTAGAACCACAGACAACGGATCACCCAACCTACCAGATCAATCGAAAGATCGTGGTAAAAGAAGCGGATCAACAGAAAGATTCGCAGTCAGAAAGTTCTTCTGATCAGGATGCTGGTTCTTCCGATAAGACAGAAACAGAGGATTCTGAGGCTGACTTGTCTACAGAGGGAACTGATGCTGCTGACACGGAGAGCAAAACAGAACTGACAGAAAAAGAATTTGATGCAGAAATCGAAGCAACGGAGGATCAGGAGACCGTTGATCCGGAAACAGGGATCACACTCTCAGAGGTTATGCAGGAAGCTGTTGACCAGGAAGTTGCTCTTGCAGATCTTGAAGCAGGCGAAAGTATTACTTTTGATATGCCAATGATGCTTGCTTCCGGTGAAACAGGAACAAAATCAGTCACAGTTACAGCCGGCTCCTGGTACTATTACGCAGACTATGGATTAGGTTCTTATCTGACTTGTCCATATTATGTGAAATGGGGAAGCATCAATGCGACAGCATACTGTGTTGAACCATCGAAAAAAGGACCGGGAAATGGAACTTATACGATCCAGAAACTTGCCGATGGAAAGACACTTGCAAAGGTCTGCTATTACGGAACAAAAGCAAGTGATGAGAATGGTTTCTTCGATGAGAAACATCCGGATTTTCCGGCAGGAAAGAGATTCATCATTACCCATCTTGCAGCAGCTTATGCAAATGGATCCAGTGACTGGGCATCCGGAACTAATGCAACAGGAAAGAACCTGGCAATGGAGCTTTACAATTATTGTGTAAATATGCCGGACATTCCGTCTGTAGATATGAGCTTTTCCGAATCTAATGTAAAGGCTTATGTGGAAGGAAACAGCCAGCGAACAAGTATGATCACATTCAAAGCGGATAAACTGCAGACGATCACTTTCAAGCTGCCGAAAGGTGTAAAACTTGTAAATGTGACAACCAGAAAAACAAGTGCTGCAGGGGCTAATGTGGAGATTTCCGGTGGTACAAAGTTCTATCTGACAGCACCACTTAATCAGGCTGAAAATGTCAGTGCTACTTTCTCTTCTAAGATGAAAGGAAGTATTGATAAGGAATATTCAGCCTATAAGATCACAACAGGATCTGGAACACAGGACCTGGCTCTTGTTTTCGGTGAAGGTGTTGGAAATGAGAAATATGTGGATTTTAAAGTAACCTGGACAAAAGAATGCAAAGTATCCATTGTAAAGAAAGATCAGGATACAGGAAATGCACTGGCTGGTGCAGTGTACGGGATCTATTCCGATGCTGCATGTACAAAGCTGATCGCAGAGATGCCTGCAACTGATCAGAATGGTGCTTCACAGCTCACAATGGAGAAAACACAGGAAGTTGTTTATCTGAAAGAAATCTCTGTTCCAACAGGGTATCAGATCGATACAAAGTCTTATAATGTGACTCTTGCTATCGGAAAGACAACGACCAAAAATGTAACAGACAAACGTGTAAATGCAAAGATCAACATTGCAAAACAGGATGCTGAGACAGGGAATGCAGCACAGGGTGATGCAACGCTGGAAGGTGCAGTATATGGCCTTTATGCAAGGGAAGATATTGTTCATCCGGATGGAAGAACCGGAACGATCCATAAGAAAGACAGCCTGATCACATCCCTGACAACGGATAAGAATGGCGAAGCTTCTGTATCGGATCTCTATCTTGGAAAGTATTATCTGAAAGAGCTTAGTGCTCCGGTGGGATACGTACTGGATCCGACAGAACATGATGTGGACTGTACTTACGAAGGTGCTACTGTTCCGACAGTAGAAAGAACTTCTGTATGTAAAGAAACTGTCGTCAAACAGCCATTCCAGATCATTAAGGCAGCAAACAATGGAAAAACCGATGCAGATCTTCTTAAGGGAGTTGGTTTTTCAGCATGGCTTGTCAGTGATCTGAAAGTAAAGGCAGATGGAAGTTATGATTTTGATTCAGCCAGACCGGTTGTACTGACTGCAGATGGACAGACAGAAATGTTTACCGATGAAAAAGGATATGCAAAATCGATTCCGCTTCCATATGGAACTTATGTGGTAAGAGAAACCACAAGCAAACACAACTATGCACCGGTTGATGATTTTGTAGTGAAGATCACAGAGAATCATCCGGATACACCGCAGACATGGCGAGTGCTTCTGGATAAAGAATTCAAAGCAAAATTAAAGATCATCAAAAAGGATGCTGAAACACAGAAATCTGTACTCCTGGCGAATACCGAATTTAAGGTATACGACCTGGATAATCAGAAATATGTGGAACAGACAACATCCTATCCAAAGCCGACGGTACACAAATCTTATCACAGATGGGATTCTGCATCATAAAGAAAATGTAGATCTGCTTCCGGCAAATATCGAATTATCAGCATTGGAAGTAACAATGGGGAATGTGATGAGCAGAGAGCTGATTATGAAGGAATATATTGAGGCTGTGAGAACGAATTATGACTATATCTTGATTGACTGTATGCCAAGCCTGGGACTAATGACAATCAATGCACTGGTAGCAGCGGACTCCGTGTTGATTCCTGTACAGGCGGCTTACCTTCCGGTGAAAGGTCTTCAGCAGCTGATACATACGATTGCAATGGTGAAGAAACGGCTGAACAGGCAGCTCGTATTTGAAGGAATACTTCTCACAATGGTAGATTTCCGCACAAACTATGCAAAAGATGTGGCTGGTAAAGTGCGTGAAGCTTATGGAGAAAAGATAGAGATTTTTGATACGGTGATTCCTATGTCAGTGAAAGCAGCTGAAACAAGTGCAGAAGGTGTCAGCATTTTTTCTCATTGCCTGAATGGAAAAGTAGCGAAAGCATATGAGACGATTGCAAAGGAGGTACTGGGAAATGAAGAGTAAGAGTGCAGACAAAATAAAGATGCCTAGTATAGATGAACTGCTGGGAGTATCCGGTGAGGAAAGTGCAACAGATATTGAGATTAGCAGAATACATAGCTTTGCAAATCATCCATTTAAAGTTTTGGATGATGATAAGATGGATGACCTGGTAGAGAGTATTAAACAGAATGGTGTGCTGACACCTGTTTTAGTAAGGCCAGATAAGAATAACAGCTATGAGATGATATCCGGGCATCGAAGAATGCACGCAGCGATAAAAGCAGGACTGGAAACTATACCAGCCATTGTGCGGGATATGGAAGACGATGAAGCCATTGTCATAATGGTAGATGCTAATATTCAAAGGGAAGAGTTGCTCCCAAGTGAAAAGGCATTTGCATATAAAATGAAAATGGATGCGATGAAGAGGCAAGGTGCCAGAAATGATATAGCAGATTCCACTTACACCCAAAATGGGTGGAGGTCAGAAACAGCAGCGGTAATTGGACAGCAGGTAGGAGAAAGTAAAAATCAAGTTAGAAGGTATATCCGACTTACGGAACTCATTCCAGACCTTCTTGATTATGTAGATAAGAAACGTCTGCAGTTTACTGTTGCGGGTGACATTTCCTATATTGACAAAGAGATTCAAACATGGTTATTTGAATACATCAAGGAAAATGGTACGGTTAAAGCAGTTCAGGTAGCGGCACTCCGCACAGCACTTGAAGCAGGAACGATGACGCAGGCGAAAATGATCTCCATACTGGTAAACAGTCAGCCTGGCAGGAAGCAGGAACAAAAAATCACGTTATCAGAGAAAAAACTGAGAAATTACTTCTCTGATAAATATACGGCGGAGGATATGGAAAGTGTAATTCTGGAACTTCTGGATCAATGGAAGAGAGGTGAGATAACAGTATGAATTTTGAATACTATTATGGCACTCAGGCTGATCAGTTCAGTTTTATCCGGATTCCAAGAATATTATTATTAGATGAAGCATTTTCCGCACTGTCTTTATCAGCTAAAGTACTTTACTCGGTACTTCTGGACAGAATGGGACTGTCAATGAAAAATAAATGGCTTGACGAAGAAAACAAGGTGTACATTATCTATCAGATCACGGAGATACAAAGTGACTTGGGATTCTCTAAGAAAAAAGCAATGGATTATCTCACAGAATTGGAGAAAATCGGACTGATTGAAAAGAAAAAGAGAGGCTTTGGATTGCCGAACATTATATATGTTAAGAGCTTTATGGTACATCAGAGTAGTCAAAGAAGTAATGAAATGGGAACTTCACAGGAAAAAGATGCGGTACATAGAAGTATCGAAAGGGGAACTCCTGAGGTGATGAATAAGCACCTCAGAGGTGCCGAAACAGATACCTCAGAAGTGCCCAAAAACGGACTTCAAGAGGTTCCCAAAACGGTACCGCTATATAATAAGACTTATATGAATTATAATAATCAGAGTAATATGAAATCGAATCATATCAAATCAGATGGCGATAGGATTCGATGTGATCAAAAAGAACAGGAAATCAATGCTTATGCTGAATTGGTAAAGAAAAATATTGATTTTGATGTTTTACTGCATACGTATAACAGAGAGCAGGATCTGGTAGAAGAAATATATCAGCTGATTCTGGAAACCGTTCAAACTGAAAAGGATATGATACGGATTGCCGGCGAATATTATCCGGCAGGCTTTGTGAAGGGGAAATTACTGAAACTGAATTATTCGCATATCGAGTATGTGCTGGAGTGCATGGATAAAAACACTACGAAAGTCAGAAACATAAAACAGTATTTACTGGCTGCTTTATTTAATGCACCATCAACGATTGGAAGTTATTATAAAGCAGCGGTAAATCACGACATGCCACAGTACGCAAACTGAAGGAGGTACTTATGATCGTTTTAAGAATGGCAGGAAAAATTTTATTGTTACCGGTGTGGTTATTATTAGCCACTGCCCATTTACTGGTAAAGATCGCAGTTGAAATCTACTGCATCGGCAAAGGGATTGTCAATCTCATTCTGGGTTTTATGCTGATTGGAACACTGCTCTGGTACAGACAATGGGAGCGGTTTGCTTTACTTGCAGTTGCCAGTGGTATCTTGCTGTTCTTTCTGTGGATCGGAGTGTTTATGGAAGTTATACTGGAATCAGCACAACACAAAATTGGAAAATGGATTATACAGATATAAAGAAAGTATCTGCCAGAACATAAACGGAAATCCCGATCATTCCGGCAACACTCTGGGTTACATATTTAGTGAATCTTTTCAGCATAATTCTTGTCTCCTTCCGTAAAGACTTGCCTTCTATTATATATCTGTATTTAAAAAAATAGCAATCAAAAACTCCTCTCAGGCGCTATGCATAATAATTTCAACAACATGCTGCTTATAGCAGGTATTGATAAATTTATATCATTCTGATGAAATATTATATTTCATTTTTCACGTTAATGATGTAAAATTATCAATGTAAATATCAGGGCATATTCGAATAATCATTTCTAAACTTTTTCAAATATGCTCCGGAAAGGAACTTTTATACTAATGAAAACCAAGATTCAGGATATGACCTCCGGTTCACCGGGACGGTTGATCATTCTTTTTGCAATTCCCCTGATGCTGGGAAATCTCTGTCAGCAGCTTTATACAATGGTGGATACCATGGTTGTTGGCCAGGTTGTAGGTGTGGAGGCTCTTGCCGCACTGGGTGCTGTTGACTTTCTGATGTGGGTTGTCACAGGAATATCCACAGGACTCACTCAGGGATTTTCTATTCAACTCTCCCAGTATTATGGGGCAAAGGATTTCGAAAATCTGCGTAAATCTCTGGCTCACAGTTACCGGCTGACCGCATTCATCGCAGCCGGAGTATTGATTCTCAGCCAGTCATTTGCTTCGCTGGTATTAACAGGGCTGCATACACCTTCCAATATTATCGGAATGTCTCTGTTATATCTGCGCATCATTTTCTGTGGAATCCCCGCCACAGCAGCCTATAATATGTTTGCCTCTGCTCTAAGGGCTATGGGAAACAGTAAAACACCGCTGACCGCAATGATCATCGCATCTGTGCTGAATGTCTCACTGGACATCCTTTTTGTGGCAGGCTTCGGATGGGGTGTGGCAGGAGCAGCAATCGCAACTGTGATTGCACAGAGCTTCTCCTCTGTTTACTGTTTCCTGATTTTACGCAGAATTGATATCGTTCATCTGACCAGAGCAGATTTTATGCCTGCCTCCGGCATGAATGCCCGCCTGATGAAGCTTGGTATTCCTGTTGTATTTCAGAATATCATCATCGGTGTGGGCGGTCTGGTAGTCCAGTATGTGATCAATGGCTACGGTTTCCTTTTTGTAGCAGGATTTACAGCTACAAACAAGCTTTATGGTCTGCTGGAAATGGCTGCTATTTCCTATGGATATGCCATCGTTACCTATGTGGGTCAGAATCTGGGAGCCGGAAAGATTGACAGGATCAGAAAAGGCGTCCGCAGCAGTATGCTGCTTTCCCTGCTTACCTCACTGATCATTTCTGCTGCCATGCTTTTATTTGGAAAAAATATTCTCTCACTTTTCATCTCAGGTGAACCGCAGCAGACACAGCAGGTACTGGCAATTGCTTTTAAATACCTTTCTATTATGGCTGCCATGCTCTGGGTTTTGTACTTTCTGTACGTGTACAGATCTGCACTTCAGGGGCTGGGAGATACCTTAATGCCTATGGTAAGTGGTATGGCTGAATTTGTCATGCGTATCAGTGCTGCACTGATCCTTCCCCATTTTATCGGACAGGACGGTATTTTCTTTGCAGAGATTGCAGCATGGAGCGGAGCCACTGTGATCGTATGCATCAGCTATTATGTACGGATGCATAAATATCATTAACTAAGACTTCCCATACCTAAAATGGGATTCGTACCTTAAAAATTCAATATTTCAGCTAACAAAATAGTGATTTA
>NZ_JAJEPR010000057.1:0-10857 GCF_020686945.1 Fusicatenibacter faecihominis
ATTTTACTCTGAGGTATTTCTTTTTCTCAACCTTCTTTCTTGGAATTCCCTATATTTGAATTATACAGGAAGCTCCTTTTTGTTTTGTAAAACTATTTTAGCAGGCATCTCAGTATATGTAATTGTTCTGTATTTAGATTTTATTGCACTATTTTACTCTCTAAACTTTTTAGGGGTCACACCAGTGATATTTTTAAACAAACGATTAAAATAATGTTGATCCGGAATTCCAACCTGTTCTGCAATTTCATAAACTTTCATATCCGTTGATTTAAGCAGTTTTGCAGCCTCCTCAATTCGAAATTGTATTAAAAAATCTGTAAAATTCATTCCTGTTTCATTTTTAAACAACTGGCTGAAATATACTTTACTTAAATTTACAGACTTAGCTATTTCTTCTAAAGTAATATTTCTATTATAATTGTGCCGTATATATCTCACTGCATCGTTTATCTCCTGCCGTTCATAACAGTCTTGCGCTTTCCTCTGCATTTCATCAATAAACGCTGCACAGCTGATTAACTTTCTACAGCATTCTTCATAAGTCAGCGAATTTCCATAAAGGTTGTAGGGCAACTCGATCTCTTTATCAAAACTTGTTTTTAATTGATTGAAAAAAGAAAGTAAATTCGTTGAAATATAATCTTCCAGCTTTCGCATCAGATCAGGCCGTAGTTTTTCTCTTCCCACATATTCCAGAAAATTTTCTAATGGCTCTTTAAGCATATTTTCTTCTCTGGCCAAAGTAAAAGTTTTTTGCAGCTCTCCATACATAAGATTCAGTTCTTCGGAAAAGTTTGTATCTGAATAAAGATAAAGCTTTCCATATCCTCCATAATAAACGCTTTCCAGGGCCTGAGCGCTTTGTGAGAAAGCCTGTTTTACATTTTCTAACGCAGAATAGGATTTACTTAAGCCGATCGCTGATGAAAGCTTCAAATACTCCTCTATTTTCCCCATTACTGTATACAAAACTTCAGAACATTTCTTTTCCAGAAACATTTCATGACCTTTTCCATCACATGAAAAAAATATCAGGTAGTTTTGATTGTTTTCTGTGCATGCAATTCCATTCCCTTTTTCCTGCAGGATTTCTTCTATGATATTACACACGGAAAAACCCAGTATATCGGTATCATACTCTTTGCTTTTTTCATGAAACACCGTATTTTCTGAGTTTTTCAACTGCAACGCTGCTACAGCAAATGTCATATCTGTCCCGACAATGCCAAACTGCTCTAAAAAAGAATCTTCTGTTCTTCCTTCCATCATTTTGCGGAAAATCCCACATTTAACTGCATTCTGATTCTTTTTCAACTGCCGTTTCATTATGGAATTTTCTTTTTTGACATTGTTCATATTCTCATCTTGCTGTGTTTTCTCAATTCCATCTAATACAGTCAGGATCGTTTTTTCTGAAAGCTGATGTTTTAATATATAATCCACTGCCCCATCCTTCATCGCATTTCGTACATATTCAAAATCATCATAAAAACTTAACACTACAGATTTTGTAGCATAGCCTTCTTCTTTTATTCTGTGAATAAGTTCTGTTCCATTCATTTGCGGCATTTGAATATCGGTAATCATAATGTCCGGTAGCTTTTCTCTTATTACTTCCAGAGCTTCGACCCCATTATCAGCTTCTCCAATCACGCAATATCCATTTTCTTTCCAGGCGATCGCTTTCTTCAAATATTCCCGAACCGAATAATCATCCTCTACTAATAATACTGTTTTCATTTGCGATCCTCCAATACTGCCGGAAAGTGAACATCCACTTTGGTAAAATGATTTCCACTGGTAACTATTACTCCATATGCTTCTCCAAAATACAGGCGGATTCTTTTATTGACATTGCCTAAACCTATATGCTTTTCTGTGTTTTCAAAGCCTGCTTCCAGTTCCTTCTGTATCTGTAAAAGGCGTTCCTTCTCCATTCCTTCTCCATCATCCTGAATGCTGATCCAGATTTCAGAATTTCTTTTTTCGGCTGTAACTCGTATTCTCATAAAATTCTTTCCCATTCCATGCAAAATACAATTTTCAGCAATCGGCTGTAAAATCAGTTTTAAAGAGCAGCACTTTTTGGCTTCTTCATCAATCATTACCGAATAATCAAATTTATTTCTATACCGGAACTGCTGTAAATGGAGATAGTTTTCCAGCAGAGAAATCTCTTCCTCTACCGTAATGTAATCGCACTTATAATTTAAACTTTTTCTCAATAACTGAATCAGATCATTCAGGATAAGTGCATAATCTTCATTTCCTCTAAGTCTGGCATCACAGGCTAAAGAATTTAAAATATTATACAGAAAATGCGGTGATATCTGGTTTTGAAGACTCCGCAGTTCTGCTTCTTTCTTTTCCCGCTGTTTAATCTCAAATTCATGAAAAAGAGAATTAATTTTTTGAATCATGATATTAAAACCATTACATAGTCTTCCAATTTCTCCACCGGAAATAACCGGAACTGATTTTGAAAAATCTCCTCTTTTTACTTCCTCCATAGTTTTCTCCAGCAATTCGATTGGCCGTGTTATACTCCTTGCAATCGTAAAGGTAGAAAAAACAATGCCAGCTGTTACCAGGCCCCAGATCCCCATAACAATCACAAGCATTTTGTCAATTGCAGAAAAAATCTCTATACATGGAATAATATGTACAACCATCCAATCATTACTTAACTTTGAATAATCAAGAATATATTTTTCCTTTCCGATCTTTCTCGTAACAGCCTTTTCTTTTTCCTCGCTGACTATCGTATTCTTATACACATCGGCCATTGTTGCATTATCAAAAAATTTTCCATCACCCACTATTACGTTTCCATAATTATCCACCAACTGAATTTCTGAATTTTCAATATAGTTAAATTCATATAATAATCTGTCTGAAATATCTTTGTCTGAAACTTCAACATAAATAGTTCCCAATTTTTGTTTCGTAGAAAATTCATAAATATCTCTACGATATACGATTGAGATTTCATCCTTGTTATGATAGTTATCTTCAAACCAAAACCATTTTTGCTTTTTATTATAAGAATCTCCGTAATTCTGCTTATACAGCGCCCGGTCACCTGAGCGGTTGTTTCCAAAGGAATACGTTTCTCCCCTTTTTTCCGATTGAATTTCTATTGATTGAACAAATCTCATTGCCCCCAGAATTGGATTCATATAATTTTCTTCCAGATTTTTTTTAGAATGGTACAAGGTTACTTCATCCATATCTTCCTGCTGCAAAAATTCTATAATTGCAGGCATAGAGATTATCTGAATCGTACTTTCCTCAATATTTTTCATTAACTGATCCGTACTTACTGACATTAAATATACGGTATTGTCCGAATAATCCAATACCTGTGCTTTCATCCGATGTCTGAAAAATACCAGAAGCGCAATCATCGTAATACAAAACACCGTAACAGCCAGTCCCAAAACAGAAAGCATTCTTTTACTCAGCTTCCAGTTATTAACAGCTTCTTTTATAGCTTGCTGCTTATTAATCAAATCATATTCTATTTTTCTCCATCGTTTTTTCATAATCATTTCTCCCTCATTAAAACAGAACACTATTTTTAATAGAACAACTGCCTCTGAATCTTACTATAAAAACTTATAGCCAGACACAGAGGCAGTACCTATCTGCAGACTCCCTAAAAATCACTTCAGCTTTCCGGAATATATTTTTTCAACTCTGAATACCTTTCATTATCCCAGATCAGCCACCTTTTGAAAGCAGTGAATGCAGAGCTGTCTTTCAGCTCTTTCTCTAAAAGATATCCAATATCTTCTTTTTCGTCTTCATCTTCTGCTTCCTGGTATTCTCTTACATATTCTTTAAACTGCGAGAGATCTTTTCGCAAAGTTTTTCGTATGATCCGCGCTTCTATCTGTTTCTGGGGCGTCGTTCCATAGTACACAGCTTCAAGCAAGGAAATCGTATTCTTTACAGCTTCGTTTTCCTGCAGGGCTGTAAATTCCAGCTTCTCATCTTCCCCAAAATAACCTTTTTTACGGAAAGCGATTACTTTTTCCACAGGTTCTTTTGTACAATCCAGAATCGGTTCATACCGGTCAGATTTCGTATTATTACAATGTGCGCAGGCCCAGAATAGATTTTCCCAATCATATTTCAATTCTTTATTTTCACGATGCGGAACCAAATGTTCAATCTGACATGAGGTAGCCTCTTTATTCTCACAAATATAGCATTTCCCATGAAATACTTCTCTCAGTGCATGATTAACGCTTTCCGTATTATAAGAGCTTCCTGACTGCTTCGCCTTTTTCAGATCTTCAACAGCCTGCCTTGTCTTCTCCGTATCCTTTCTTTCAATCTTAATCATTCGCTTTCCGTCTCCGCTCGATATCTTCAAACCGTTCCCTTGCTGCTCCTGAAAGTTCTGCCGACAGATTTTTAAACTTTATTCTAAGTTCCGCCCGCTTTGCATGCTCTTCTTCTGTCAGTTCCTTTTTAAAGCAAAGCTCCTCATATTGCTCAAGCTCCTTTTTCAACTCCTCGGAATATGCATCTGCCTCAAAATATCCTTCTGCGAGATCATCCGAAGAAAATGCAGATAAATGATCCATTTCTACTCTTCTTTCCAGATCATACGCTTTCGCATTGGAAACGGAGTTTAAAATATAAGGCGAGTGTGTCGTCACGATAAATTGGATTCCAGGGAAAAACTCTGTCAAAAACGGGAAGATTTTTTTCTGTAATTCGATATGCAGATGCGTTTCCAGTTCGTCAATCAGCACAATTCCCTGATAATCGTAATGGCTGATTTCTTCTCCCAGCAGCCAGTTCTTATCCATTCTGAGAATCAGATCGGAAACCATATAGATCACGGATGAATAACCATCCGACAGCTCATTAAAACCAAATGATTCTCTTCCTTCCTGCTGGATTTTAAAATTATATTTCTTATAATCATAGATCAGATGAATGGACTCCTCATCCAGCAAAATACGCAGCGCTGATTCAAAACGATCAAACCACTGCTGAATTTTCTCCGCTACTGCTTCCGCCCCCTCATTTCGCGCATAAGCCTGCTGAGTCTTCAGATGAACCATATATTTGAGGAGTATGTTTCCGGCGTTATGATCAATTTCGTAAGCCTCTGGCAAGATCACATTTTCCACGCCATCCGGCTGAAGGAACTGAGCTTTGCGTTCTGCTGGGAAATATGCCATAATAAATGTTCCATCCTTGCAGGCTTTTTTCAGTCCATCATAATCATTTAAAACAACCCAGATACCATTACTTTCTTCAAACCATTGCCGATACGTTTGAATCCTTTTTGCCCGCTCCAGGTCTTCATATCCTATAGAAAGATCGCTGTAAGCCGAATGAATTTCAAGAGTTTTAAAATCTAATTCAGCATTAACCATCTGCAAGTATTTTACTATTTCCAGCAGCAGTGATGTTTTTCCCGATCCATTCTTGCCTGTCAGCAGAAGATGCTGGCGTTTCGTTGAATCTAATTTTATTGTTATATCTGACAAATGATATAATTTTTTTATGTCGATCTCACTGATAAAATATTCCTTCACTTAAAATCCTCCGATTTTCCAGTCTCTCCAAAAAACATTTCTGCTAAAATCATACCATAAACATTGAAAAAAACAAGCCAATAAAAAAGAACTGCCGCTGTATCCAGCTCGTTGAAAGTCAGATACAGCGGCAGCGCCTATTTTCAATCTTTTTATTTTTTAGAAGGTTCCGTCCAGAATTGCATCAACCACAACGCTTCCAACTTTATAGTTGTTCTCCATAGCGGTTGCAAAGATATCTGCGGATTCTACGCTGGACTCGGAATCAAGGGAGTCCTCGAAGTTCGGGTCCCATAAGCTCTCCGGAGTTGCACCGTTCATAAATACATCGGTATTTACAGAATCACGGATAATGATATAACGGTCAAGCATGCCAAAACGATCCAGAACAACGGCCAGTGCATTGTCCTCCATCTCAGTCAGCGCATAGGGATCCGGGCAGCTGTAGGTCTCTGTCATAAGCAGGGCAGTTTCATGACCATGCTCTCCTTTCCAGTAGTTGTCGCTGGTCACGGTTGTTCCCTTTAACACTTCCGGATCTCTGGTTGCCCACTCTGCATTATCGAAGGCTGCTGCCATATAAGCTCTGGTGTTATCGGTTGTCTCGATTTTCACATCTTTTACAAGATCATATACTTTGTTGCAGAGATCCTGATTCAGAATCTTATAGGAAGCGCTGTCATAGGAATCATCATGATACCAGGTGGCATCGGACTCGTCGGTAAGTTCACGGGGATCTGCATGATGACCAAGATCATAGTCAACGGTAGCAGTGATGACATACACATCACCCATAACGCCGTATTCAATTGCAGATCCGGCACAGCCTGTGCTGAACACATAGGCGTCGCTGAAATCAAAACGGCTGTCGGAAAGAATAGCCTGGAGACTCATTGCGGAATTAACCTTGCCCATTCCGGTAACATATAAAGCAACTCCATCTTTTACATACAACTTATTACCTTCAAAACCACCGGTGATATCATATTCATCACCATCTTTTACATAAGCATCGTAATAATACTGAGCCTCGCCCGGGAAATCACCGGTCATTTCACCATTTTCAAATTTGGGAAGAATCAGTACTTTGATGCTGATCGGATCAGCAGCGTCTGCCTCTTCTGCAGCTACCTCTGTCGTAGCTTCCTCCGTTGCAGCCTCTTCGGATTCTGCTTCTGCTGCTTCTGTTGTAGTTTCCTCAGTTACAGCTTCTGTTGTAGTTTCCTCAGTTACAGCTTCTGTTGCTTCCGTTGTAGCTTCTTCGGTTTCTGCCACAGTTTCTGTCGCTTCCGTCTCCTCCTCAGCAAAAACCGGAACTGCTGCAGTTGCCACTACTGCTGTTAAAAGAGACATTGCAAGTAAATTTCGCATTTTCATTGATATTGTTCTCCTTTTCTTTGGTTTTGAAGTGTTGACAGAAAAATTATATTCCCTGTACAAAATTTATGCAATTATCAATTTTTCCTAATTTTCACATTCTTTTCCCAATTTTTTCCATATTTCCCACATACAGGAAGTCATATTTGTGAATTTACAAAAAAAGAAGCAATAAATGAAAAAGCCATGAAAATCTACTCCCTGGAAACCTGAAACTCCAGCCGTACCGGCGCACAGCCCATCAGCTCCACGCTTCGCTCATCTGGCTGGGAAAAGCCTGCGTAGATTTCAAAGGTTCCGGCGGCAGTCTGGCGCTGTCCCTTTTCATCCACTATAGTAAAGGCGCTCTCGTCCAGCGTAAGTGTCTTCTCCAGGGTCTCGCCAGGCTGAACGGTGATCCGGCTGAAGGCAGCAAGGGCCGGATGAAGGGGTGCATAGGGAGATTTGCTGTTCTTCACATAGACCTGAATCGTCTCGGTCACTTCCTGGTCGCCGGAATTATAAACAGTGACGCTCACATCCGCCCCAGTTCCATTTTCCTGAATTTTGGCGGCGGTAAGCTCCAGTTTTCCGTAGGTCAGGCCATAGCCAAAAGGATACTGGGCTTTGCCTTTCATATAACGGTAGGTACGCCCCTCCATCGTGTAGTCCTCAAAGTCCGGAAGCTCTTCCAGAGATTCATAGAAGGTGACAGGCAGTTTTCCGGTGGGAGCAGTCTCTCCGAAGAGGACCTTTGCTGCCGCGCGGCCGCCCTCGCCGCCGGGGTACCAGAGAACCAGAATCGCGTCGAAATGCTCTCTCGCATAGGAAAGATCGATGTCGCTTCCGGCCATCAGGCAGAGGATCACAGGCTTGCCGCACTCTGCAACGACCTCCATGAGTGCCCTCTGGGATTCCGGCAGGAGCAGATCCCCCTTATCTCCTGAAGCATAGCTGTTTCCGGCATCGCCTTCTTCTCCTTCCAGCTCTTCATTCAGGCCGACGCAGAGAATCACCACATCGCTGTGTTCCGCCACACTTCTGGCCTCAGAAAGGCGATCGTCTGCAGAAGCCAGACCTTCTACCCGGTCTTTGCAGATATCACAGCCCACAGAGGTGAGAACACGCACGGAATCTCCGAGATAATCCTGCAGACCTTCCTGCACCGTCACATAGCGGGAGGCGGTTCCATGATAGTTTCCAATCAGCGCTTTCCGGCTGTCCGCATTCGGGCCGATGATGCCGATCGTGTGAAGCTTTTCTTTTTCCAAAGGAAGGATTCCGTTGTTTTTCAGTAAAACAAAGCTCTCTGCCGCCGCTTTTTCTGCCAGAGCCAGATGCTCTTTGGACTCCACCTCCAGATAAGAAAGCTGATCAAACTCCGTCTCGTCAAAAAGCCCCAGAAGATACCGGGTGGTAAAGAGACGGACTGCCGCTTCTGTGATCTTCTCCCCGGAAACCAGGCCGTCCTCACAGGCCTTCTGCACATAAAGATAGGTGTTGCCGCAGTTCAGATCACAGCCGTGATTGATCGCCAGAGCCGCAGATTGCTCAGCAGTGGATGTCACCATATGGCCGGTATGAAAATCGCGGATGGCCCAGCAGTCGGAGACAAAATGCCCCTGGAAGCCCCATTCGCCCCGGAGGATGCTCTGAAGCTTGTCGCTGCCGCAGCTGGGCTCCCCATCCACCCGGTTGTAGGCTCCCATGATGGCCTCCACCCCTGCGTCCTTCACCAGCATCTCAAAGGCCGGAAGGTAGGTCTCGTGAAGATCTTTTTCTGTAGGCCGGGCGTCAAACTCATGGCGCAGAGCCTCCGGTCCGGAGTGAACCGCAAAATGCTTCGCGCAGGCGGCGGCCTTCATATACGCTCCGTCCCCCTGGAGGCCTTTTACAAAAGCGGTTCCCAGTTTTCCGGTGAGGTAAGGGTCCTCTCCGTAGGTCTCATGACCCCGGCCCCATCTGGGATCACGGAAAATGTTGACATTCGGAGACCAGAAGGTCAGTCCCTTATAAATATCCCTGTCATTGTGCTTCACATTCTCATTGTATTTCGCTCTTCCCTCAGTGGCAATAACCTCCGCCACCTCATGAAGAAGCTCCGTATCAAAGCTGGCTGCCAGACCGATCGCCTGCGGAAAAACCGTCGCCTGACCGCTTCTGGCCACGCCATGAAGTCCCTCATTCCACCAGTTGTACGCCTGAATCCCCAAGTGTCTGATGGCAGGCGCGTCGTAACGTAACTGGCTGCATTTTTCCTCCAGGGTCATTTTTGCTACCAGTTCTCTGGCCCGCTCTCTTGCTTCTTCTCGTGTCATCTTTTGCCATCTCCTTTCTGTCTGTTTGCAAAAAAGGAGCCCCTCCGCCTTTTGGGGCGTAGCTGCTCCTTCTTTATAATAAACTATATATCTCTTATGCCAGAGATCCCATCGGATCCCAGGGTTTCAGCATGATCGGCTCGCTGTCGTAAGCCTCCAGTGCCTCTTTCGGGAGATATTTTTTGTTGACTACGATCTGGTAGGTGTACTCGTCGAACCAGCGGTCGGACATCACATAGTAACCATCTTTACCAGCGTCCTCGCCCCAGCTGTTCTCGACTCTCCAGCGGTTGGGCTTGCCATCCTCGTCCAGGTTGACACCTTGGAATACCATGGCATGGGTCATCAGGCTCTGGCTGTACTCCAGTCTCTCAGCTTTGTTCATACCGAAGGTGGTTCCGAAAAGACCGTCTACGCCGTAGATATCCAGATCCATGATACCCTCACGGCAGGAGCGCTGTCCTACATCGCTTCCGAACCATACCGGCTCGCCGTCCTGCATCTGAGCGATGGCTGCTTTTTTCAGCTCCTCGATCGGCAGGTTTACATATTTCACCTGGCGTCCTTCCAGAACGTTGCCCAGATACTCTACGCTATAGCTGCGGTAGTAGGGCTTATCCTCGGTCGGAGCGTTGATGATGCTGATGTAAGCATCCAGGTTCAGGCCGATGTACTTCTCATAGAAAGCCTGCGGAGTCAGGTTCAGATCGCGGTGGAAGTTCTTGTCTTTATCACGGTACTCGAAATCAAAGGTCTTGGGCGGTTTACCAAGACAAATACAGAGCATGTTGTAAACGGTCTGCATCATCTCATCTTTCATAGCACGAAGCTCGGCATCGGTTTTGCCCTCTTTGTGTGCTTTTCTTAAGATGCAGGCATACTCACGGAGCTTCTCGGTCATGTAGGAAACCATCTCGCCCGTTGCAGAGGAGGAAAAGGTCTCCGGCATTGCTCCCTTCGGAACCAGGCCGTATTTGCTTACGATTGCAGTCAGCATATCCCACTGTCCGCCGTCATTTAAAGGCATGGAAAGCAGATGAGCGATGAGTCTTCCGTCGGTCGGCTCGTCCAGAGTTTTCAGGATGCTCTCCAGGAAATAGTTGGATTTCTCCAGCTTGTCATAGAACAGTGTGTAGTTCTGAGAAAGCTCGAAGGTCTCAAGATTCAGTTTCTTGATCACCTGGAAACGCAGGCAGTTCAATGCTGCGAACATCCAGCAGCGGCCGCTCTTTTTCTGGTTGGTAATTTTTCCCTGCTCCAGGCTGATGGAAAAATCAAAGGTGGTCTTTCTCTCGGTCTCGTAATTTTTCGCGGAAGCATTTACGCCGTTAGCAGCTACTGCGTTCATAGCCATGGCATTGGCGCGGTTGGCATCAAAGTTTTTTTCAAACTTTTCCAAGCTCTCCATAGAAATTGTTGTGTTCATTTTTAAAGTCTCCTTTGTAAAAATACTGTACTCTTATTCTAACATATTTTTTTTAAAATGGTTGAGAATTTTCTTCACAATCGTCTTTCTTTTTTTGCACAATTCAAGATACCAGGGGTGACATGCTCCCACCACTTAAATCTTACGATTTTGAAGTGGGGGCTTCCTGCTCGATTGCCTTTTAAGGCAAAGC
>NZ_JAJEPR010000058.1:0-10232 GCF_020686945.1 Fusicatenibacter faecihominis
AATGGGGTGGCTCCGTTAGTCCGGACAGGTGGCTCTCGCCACACCGGACTGGCGGCTCTGCCGCACCGTAATATTCAGATTGATTTTTTCATTACTGAACAGAAATCAAATCACAGAGGAAAGCTTTACGAAAGAGTTAAATTTTTTACATTTGAAAAAGGAAGCTTCCAGATTAATTGTAAGCGAGCTGGAAAACCGGATGAAACAGACGGTTATGCATAAAGATTTGGGAAAACAGGTTTCTTATCAGTATTTACTTCGATTAGAGTGCTACAAGCTGATAAAACATCTGCTTGGAGAAAAAACATATGAAGGTTTTAAAATATGGTGGTAGATTATGTATGTAGTTTTAGTCTATGACATTAGTCAGGAAAAAAATGGTGCCAGACGCTGCTCACGGATTTTCAAAATTTGTAAGAAATATTTATCGCACATTCAAGATTCTGTATTTGAAGGAGAACTGTCCAATGCGCAGTTGGAAAGATTTAAACAAGAATTGAAAGGATATATAAATAAAGAACTGGATTCTGTCATTTTATTTAAATCAAGACAGGAGAAATGGTTGGATAAAGAATTTTGGGGAAAAGAAGATGACTGTACCAGCTTTTTTCTCTAATTTCTGTCGATATCCGATGTGTTTCAAAGACCGGGAGATCGACAATTCTCCAAAATCCAGCAAAAACACCATTTTCGTAGTAAAAAAATAAAATTCTAATCATCTCCAACAAAAAAAGGACAAGGTCGACGAAATATGCTAAAATAAGGTTGATTTTATGCGGATGCGTTGAAGGCGGGGTTTTAATAGAAACATTGTGGAATGTAAAGAATCCTGGCCTACACCGCTATGAAGACGGACCTTGAGTTTTAATAGAAACATTGTGGAATGTAAAGGGGAATACTGTTCAGTGCATCCCGGATCTTTGTTCGTTTTAATAGAAACATTGTGGAATGTAAAGATGGCATTGATCGCATTCACACAGTAGTTGATAAGAGAGTTTTAATAGAAACATTGTGGAATGTAAAGTGCAGTGTGCCCTCTATATATCCGTCAGTTGAAACCGTTTTAATAGAAACATTGTGGAATGTAAAGTGGACTCTCTCAACTCTTCCCCGCAGGACTTTATGGTTTTAATAGAAACATTGTGGAATGTAAAGTCAGTAAACACAAAGTTACCGAATGTTGAATAGTCAGGTTTTAATAGAAACATTGTGGAATGTAAAGGGCCGCTTGTTGTCGAGCGTCTGAAACGGGATGGAAGTTTTAATAGAAACATTGTGGAATGTAAAGGGGGTGGGTTGAAAGAACCTCTGTCGTGGGGATTCTCCATTTTAATAGAAACATTGTGGAATGTAAAGATATATAAAGGCGAGCGTACATCGATGTGGAGACTGGTTTTAATAGAAACATTGTGGAATGTAAAGGAACTATCGGGAGCACTGAAAAATGTCCCTGGTGTGGGTTTTAATAGAAACATTGTGGAATGTAAAGTTGACTGAAGGCTGACGGCCATCTTCTCAACGGAGTTTTAATAGAAACATTGTGGAATGTAAAGACTCCTACACTCCTTGCACTTCTCCTTGTCGCTGTGTTTTAATAGAAACATTGTGGAATGTAAAGTCCCTGCAAATAGTCATTATACATATCCGATTCATGTTTTAATAGAAACATTGTGGAATGTAAAGTACTCAGCGGTGTCTACATAGATGTATGCTGTGACGGTTTTAATAGAAACATTGTGGAATGTAAAGTATTATCCTTCATATCAATAGTGTCGTTATCAACTGTTTTAATAGAAACATTGTGGAATGTAAAGTTGTCAGTCTCGATAGCTTTTTTGAACGATACCCCGTTTTAATAGAAACATTGTGGAATGTAAAGGCGTTTGTGGTGCTCCCGGTTGTTGCGCTGCCTGCGTTTTAATAGAAACATTGTGGAATGTAAAGCAAGATGGCTGATGCTTTCAGAGAGATCGTAGAGGCGTTTTAATAGAAACATTGTGGAATGTAAAGATCATTGAATATTCTGCACGCTGCGGAGCGTCACTGGTTTTAATAGAAACATTGTGGAATGTAAAGGACGATAGCACCGACTTTGTTAAGCGTCGGACTTTCGTTTTAATAGAAACATTGTGGAATGTAAAGGGCGGAAAATCTTTTTCGTCTACATGTACCGGATCAGTTTTAATAGAAACATTGTGGAATGTAAAGTCTGCAGCGCCTCTCACGGAGTTACTGATAAGGAGTTTTAATAGAAACATTGTGGAATGTAAAGTTTAACGCTTACACCTCTTATACATCAGAATTTGTTTTAATAGAAACATTGTGGAATGTAAAGAGGTATGGGAAAAAGTCAAAAACGGTACCTACAGTATGTTTTAATAGAAACATTGTGGAATGTAAAGTCCAGTTCCCTCCAGGATCAGTTCGGCAGCGGTTTCAGTTTTAATAGAAACATTGTGGAATGTAAAGCGAAAGGCACCTGCGAAAGCAGTGTTTTTCGGCTGACGTTTTAATAGAAACATTGTGGAATGTAAAGAAAAACAAGGAGGATGATACACAATGCCAAAACGCAAGTTTTAATAGAAACATTGTGGAATGTAAAGTACACAGAGGGAGAGCTTAAACAGCGTTTAGAGAGGTTTTAATAGAAACATTGTGGAATGTAAAGCAGTGTTCAGCTTCATTTCAATTCCTTGAAATCCCGTTTTAATAGAAACATTGTGGAATGTAAAGTGAGTCAATCACATCACTGATAGCTGATGAAAATGGTTTTAATAGAAACATTGTGGAATGTAAAGAAAGTGGAAACAGCAGTAGGCAACGCAAACCAGGCACGTTTTAATAGAAACATTGTGGAATGTAAATAACGGAGACCCGGATGCGGGTAATGCTCCTCGTGTTGGTTTTAATAGAAACATTGTGGAATGTAAATTTTTGCTTTACAGCTGCTAAACAAATCTTAGGAGTGTTTTAATAGAAACATTATGGAATGTAAAGGTCGTATATATCAATGTGCTTGACCCGGAAAAGCAGGTTTAATAGAAATATTTTGGAACAGAAACAATCTTCATGTAACAATAATATGTATGAAATTTAAAAGAAAAATCCAAAAAAATGGAAGCGGTGTGTGATTAAAGTAGAAGTCGAAATAAAATTTTAAAATTAAATTCGTTTTCGAAGACGCATATCTGTACATACATTTCCTGTACTCCCGCATACACTGTAAAAACACCACTATCGGGGGATTTCCTTGAAGGATTATATTGAGGAGCGAGCCATCGAGATCGCAGATTATATCATAGCAACCAACGCAACCGTGCGCCAGGCGGCCAAGAAGTTTGGCGTGAGCAAAAGCACTGTTCACAAAGACTGCGTGGAGCGCCTACGGGAAATCAATCCCTCTCTGGCCTCTGAGGTGCGGAGGGTTCTGGATGTCAATAAATCCGAGCGCCATATCCGCGGCGGAATGGCGACAAAAGAGAAATACCTTCACCTGCATAAACATCGGACTGCCCATGCGTAAAAATACGGAACGTTGCCAAAAAGCGGGGCAGAGGTTATAATGGAAACAGTCAGGCAGAAAGCCTGAAAATACTATCACAAAAAATTCTGAGGAAGGACTGCAGATCATGAAGGATGAAAAAACGGATATTGCGAAAGAACTATCCAGAATATGTAAAGAAAAAGGAATCAGTCGATATTCCTTAAGCAAACGGACCGGTATTCCCGACAGCACGCTGCAGAATTATGAAAATGGGACCACGCCCAATTTTTCTACTCTGGAGATCATTTGCGAAGCGCTGGGAACAACGATTGCAGGTTTTTTTCAGGGTGATTGCTTTTCCTATTTTACAGAGGATCAGGAAGAACTGATGAGCCTTTTTGAAAAGATGGGACCGGATGACCGACAGCGCCTGCTGGCCTTTGCCGATGGTCTGGCTTCCGATCTATAAAAGAGGAAAAATCGATGAAAACATATGAAAAAGTAACCCATACATTTGAGCCTGTTTATGACGAAAATTCCCGGATTTTGATTCTCGGGACCTTTCCCTCGGTGAAATCCCGGGAGCAGCAATTTTATTACGGCCATCCGCAGAACCGCTTCTGGAAACTTCTGGCGGCTCTCACCGGCTGGAAGGTTCCAAAGACGATTTCGGAGAAAAAAGAGCTGCTCCTTCAGAATGGCATTGCCATCTGGGATGTGGTTGCCAGCTGTGAAATTGTCGGTTCCAGTGACAGCAGCATCCGAAACGTGGTGCCAGCGGATCTGAACCGAATCCTCCAGGCGGCACCCGTCCGGAAAATTTACGCCAACGGCGGAAAAGCCTTTGAGCTTTACCAGAAATATGCTTTTCCGGTAACCGGAAGGCCAATAGAAAAACTTCCCTCCACAAGTCCTGCCAATGCAGCCTGGCAGATGGATCGCCTGAAAGAGGCCTGGAGCGTGATCTTACAGTAAAATTTAAAAATGGGAATCTCCAGCTGAAGTCTGAGTACTGAAAAGTATCAGTTTCGGCTGGAGATTTTTATTTTGCAGAAAAATGAATCAAGATACAAAAAAGTGAATCAAAAAATAAAAATGAAATAAATTGTGAATGAAAAAGCATGGATCGTTTCTGATAAAAATTCTTTTTCTTTTTTATAATGGTTGCATCAGCAATAACCAGTGAAAATACAAAAAAGGAGGCAACAAAATGAAAAAGAGAAAAATGATGGCTTTATTAACTGCAGCTGCTGTGATGTGCAGTCTGGCGGTCCCTGCTCTGGCAGATGAGGCAGAGGGTGACCTGATTCCCATTACTTTCTGCGGAACGGCAGATCCTCTGGTGGAAGCGAATGTCTTCGCGAATATGGAGGGAGCGACTTACGAGAAGAACATCTGGACAGATCTTATTGCGGAGAAATTAGGTTACGAGGTTTCCTATCTTTGGGTCGCATCCAGCTCCGAAATTGCAACGCAGAAGTTTAACGCGGCTGTAGCGTCCGGAACTATTCCTGACGTTGTATGTGTGAACAAGCAGGATCTGAAACAGCTGGTAGACGGCGACCTGGTTGTTGATATGGCGCCTTATTTTGAGGAATATGCCAGTGATTATCTGAAATCCCTGATTGAAGCTGCCGGGGAAGCCTGCATCAATGCCTGTACTTATAATGGCGTACAGTATGGTATCCCTTATGTAGACTGTGATCTGCGGAGGAAAATACACAGGTTAAATTTCTGGAAAGATATGCGGTTCTTTTGGAAAAAGGCTTTCTGAAAGAATATCGTCGCCTGGCAAAAGGGGAAACTGTACCGGAGGGCCTCAGAGAATGGTATTTATACAGAGAGATCTTATCAGGCTTTTGATATTCCGGGAATTGATATGCTCTATGATTCCAGAGAACTGAATACGGCAAAACAGGCCCAGAGTGTGGTTCATTAGTACGGCCGGGAAGGAATGCTCAGCGAATTATATGGAGTAACTGGCTGGGAATTTGATTTCCGGGGCCACAAATTAGCGGGAGACTGGCAGGCAGCTTTAGGTGTGACTGTTCGTGTGCATCATCTTACCTGGACTTCCATGGCTGGAGAAGCCAAAAGAGATTACCCAGCATCCATCGGTTATCAGTCGCCCTGGTATAAAGAGTATCCGTTGATTGAAAATTACTTTTCCAGGCTGAATACGGTTTTAAGCCGCGGAAAAGCAGTTGTAAAAATTGGTGTAATTCATCCTATAGAATCTTACTGGCTTTACTGGGGAAACAAGGAACAGACCCAGGGGCTGAGGGATGAAATGGATGAGAGATTTAAAAAGCTGACGGAGTGGCTGTTGTTTGGCCTGATTGATTTTGACTTTATTTCCGAATCGCTTTGGAAAAGCCAGACTCCGGATGACGCTTTGCTTTCGGATGAAGCGTTTTCTGTGGGGAAAATGAAATATGAAACAATCCTTGTACCTAACTGTCTTACCTTGAGAAGCAGTACGCTGGAAAGATTGAAAGTATTTCAGAAAAAGGGGGGAAGAGTTGTCTTTCTGGGAGAACTTCCCCGGTTTATTGATGCGATTCCCAGTGATGAGGCAGAAGTTTTCAGCGAGAGCTGTGAAAAAATACATTTTGCCAAGGAGAACGTTTTAAATGTTCTTCAAAAAGAAAGACTTCTTGATGTACATGATCAGTCTGGCATGAGAACGGCCAATCTGATTTATCAGCTACGGGAAGAAAAAGACAGAGAATGGCTGTTTTTTGCACACTGTAACGCGATGCCAAATCCGGATCTTCCCAAAAGAGAAGACCTGGTTATTGAAATAAACGGAATTTATGAACCGGTCAGATATGATGCGATGACAGGAGAATGCTGCGAATCTGTCTATTTTCACAAAGAAGGAAAGACGGTGATACGACAGACTGTTTATGACCATGATTCTCTGTTGTATTCTTTGAAGCCTGCGGCAGAAGAAAAAGAAGATGAGAAAACCGAAGCGGCAGAAAAGGAATATGAAGAACTGGAACTGGAAAGTTACCTGGATGCAGAGCTGGCAGAGCCGAATGTTTTGGTATTGGATTTGGCTGAAGTAAAAGTAGAAGAAGAGCCATGGCAGAAAGAGGAAGAGATCCTGCGCCTGGATAACAAATTGAGAGAACGTTTTGGCTATCCGAAACGGGAAGAAGCCTTTCCGCAGCCCTGGGTAATGGCTGAAAAAGACAAGGAAAGTCATCTTATCCAATTGCGTTTTAAGATTTTTTCCGATATAGAAGCGGAAAAAACAGCTCTTGCACTGGAAGAAGTGAAAAATACCAGGCTGTTCCTGAATGGAGAAGAAATTTCTACGAAAGCAGATGGGTATTATGTAGATCGTTCAATTGCCAAAGTTCCGCTGCCCAGGCTGCACAGGGGTGAAAAATATCCTGATCACACAGGTAAAATATAACAGCAGAGTTAATCTGGAAGCTATGTATCTTTTGGGTGATTTTGGCGTTAAACTTGCCGGGAGGAATACAAGGCTTATAAAGGCAGAAGAAAAAATGGCTTTCGGTGATGTCAGCAGTCAGGGACTTCCTTTTTATGGCGGAAATCTGACTTATAAAACATCCATTGATATTCGCGAAAAATGTGATCTTAAGATAGAAATTACACGTTTTAAAAGTCCGCTGCTTAAAGTTTTCCTGGATGGAAAGGATTGCGGAGCAATCGCGTTTTCTCCCTATGCTCTTGAAATCAGGGACATAACACCCGGGAAACACCGCTTGGAAATTGAGTTTTTTGGAAATCGCTACAATACTTTTGGCGCTTTGCATAACTGCAATGAGACGCTTTCATGGAAAGGTCATCCAAATTCCTATCGCACAGTTGGAGAAGCCTGGTCGTATGAATATCAGATTCATCCGCAGGGGATTTTAAAAGCACCTGTTATAAAGATCATAAAAGGATGATGTGAATGAAAAGGGACCCTTGCCGCAAAGCAAAGGTCCCTGATTTTCTTTTGTAATGCTATCTTTTGTATGGTCAAAATTCTTTTGTATTTTCTTGTCATTTTTCTTAAGTGAATGTCGTCGTTTCCTGACGACAAATGTATTATAGCAGAAAATTTTGAAAAAGAAAAGCAAAAGATTTCGACAAAAAACGACCTTCTCGTGAAAAAGAAAAATTGGGCTTGTCATGGCCAGATGAATCTCTTATAATGATGAGAGACAAGAGATAACGTTTCTCATAAGAAAAATGGAGGAATACCAGTGGAAAAGGAAATGATCATCGTACTGGACTTTGGTGGCCAGTACAATCAGTTGATTGCAAGAAGAGTCAGAGAATGCAACGTGTATGCGGAGGTGCATCCCTACACACTCAGCCTGGAAAAGATTAAAGAGATGAATCCCAAGGGAATCATTTTTACAGGCGGACCCAACAGTGTATACGGAGAGGATTCACCGCGTTGCCCGAAAGAGATTTTTGAAATGGGTATTCCCATCCTGGGTATCTGCTATGGTTCTCAGCTGATGGCTTACATGCTTGGCGGAAAAGTGGAAACTGCACCGGTCAGCGAATACGGCCACACAGATGTAACGGTAGATACAGAGGATATCCTGTTTGAGGGCGTTTCCAAAGAGACCGTAGCCTGGATGAGCCATACGGATTACATCGCACAGGCTCCCGAAGGCTTTAAGATCACGGCTCATACCAGTGTGTGTCCGGTAGCAGCTATGTCCTGTCCGGAGAAAAAGTTTTACGCTACACAGTTCCATCCGGAAGTTATGCATACCGCAGAAGGAAAAACGATGCTGAGTAACTTTGTATACAAAGTCTGCGGATGCAGCGGAAGCTGGCAGATGGCTTCTTTCGTAGAGACCACGATCCAGCAGCTCCGTGAGAAAATCGGTACCGGTAAAGTGCTCTGCGCTCTGTCCGGCGGCGTGGATTCCTCTGTTGCAGCCGTTCTGCTTTCCAAAGCGATCGGCAAACAGCTGACCTGCGTTTTCGTTGACCATGGTCTTCTTCGTAAAAATGAAGGAGATGAAGTGGAAGCTGTTTTCGGCCCCAATGGCCCTTACGAGCTGAATTTCATCCGTGTCAATGCCCAGCAGCGTTACTATGATAAGCTGAAGGGTGTTACCGAGCCGGAGCAGAAGAGAAAGATCATTGGCGAAGAGTTTATCCGCGTATTTGAAGAAGAGGCAAAAAAGATTGGCGCCGTGGATTATCTCGTTCAGGGAACCATTTATCCGGATGTGATCGAGTCCGGCCTTGGAAAATCCGCAGTCATCAAATCTCATCATAATGTAGGAGGACTTCCGTCCGTAGTTGATTTCAAAGAAATCATCGAGCCCTTACGTCTTCTTTTTAAAGATGAGGTTCGGCGCGCCGGTCTGGAGCTTGGTATCCCCGAGTATCTGGTGTACCGCCAGCCCTTCCCGGGTCCCGGCCTTGGAATCCGTATCATCGGAGAAGTAACCGAGGAAAAAGTAAAAATCGTTCAGGAAGCCGATGCCATCTACCGCGAAGAGATCGCAAAAGCAGGAATCGACAAAGGTCTTGGTCAATATTTCGCAGCCCTGACCAACATGCGTTCCGTAGGTGTTATGGGTGATTTCCGTACCTACGATTACGCCATCGCCCTCCGTGCCGTAAACACCTCCGACTTCATGACCGCCGATGCCGCCCAGATCCCCTGGGAAGTCCTCGCCAAAGTCACCAACCGTATCGTCAATGAAGTCAAAGGCGTAAACCGCGTAATGTACGATTGTACGGGGAAACCTCCTGCAACGATTGAGTTTGAGTAGCGGACTAAATTGCGAAAAAGCCCATAAATAAAGGCTTTGCAGGCAGTCGAAAAGACCAAATGGAGTGCAAATGGAGTTTAAAAAATATTTTTTTCTCTTGTTTATATTCCAAATTCACCTGCAAATTTCGTGAAATCAGTTATTTTCATAAAATATAATTAGAGTAAATAAGAAGAACAGTTTGTTTTGATTGAAGTGATTTTCGTCAAGGCAGACTGTTTTTTTTGTTGCCTGCATTTAGAAAAAAGATACCAAAGAAAGGATCTTTATTTTTGATGAGCTAAACTCCATGACACAGTAACCACACTGATGGAGAATTAAAAAACAAAAAAATTTGATAAATTTCGGAAAAGGATGTCCGATTTTGTATCTGCCAGTACAGAGTATATGAAGAGTTAAATATTCAAAACACAGGAGGTACTGATTATGCAGAACAAATTATTTTTAAAGGCAGCCGATATATGTGAACTTCTGGAAGTAAAACAGACATCGGCTTATGAGATCATCGGAAATCTGAACAAGGAGCTGGAAGAACAGGGATATCTGACGCTTAGAGGAAAAGTTCCGACAAAGTATTTTGTGAAGCGTTTCTATGGGGTGGAAGACACTTGTGAGATTCCCCAGGAAGAAGGAAAGGAATGGTTTCATGCGTAAGAGAAAAATGTATTTATCAGTGGAAGACATTGCAGAACTCTTTGAGTTATCAGTTTCTTTTGCTTACCGGGTGGTGGAGAGAATGAATGCTGATCTGGCAAGCAAGAACTATTATGTGATTCTCGGACGGGTGCCAACCCGCTATGTAGAGGACAAGATCTATGGTCTGGAACATGTTGAGCAGTATTTGAAGGAGGATAAAGCGGTATGAGTATGGTGCAGGAAAAAATGTATATGGATGTGGATGATGTGTGTGCAATTCTTGGAGTTTCAAAAACTTATGCATATAGTCTGATGCGAGAATACAACAAAGAATTGAAGGC
>NZ_JAJEPR010000059.1:0-9869 GCF_020686945.1 Fusicatenibacter faecihominis
GCGGGTCCCAAGTTCAAAAGCCTTATCATGCAAGCATGAACGGCTTTTTGACCTTTTGACCCTGGCATCATATTATAAAATCTGTCAAATAAATATTCATACGAATGCAAGCAATTTCATAATCAAACAGAGCTTGAGAGACAACCACATTTTCGATTGTCTATCAAGCTCTGTTTATCTCTTAGTACTTCAGATTATTCATTATTACTCTGCCTTTGACTTTGCTAACATAGCAATATCCCCCACACCATTTAAAACCATAGTTGGACGATACGCATAAGTTTTGAGTGTATCCTTCGTTGAACATCCAGAGAGAACCAATACAGTAGACATACCACTTTCCATTCCTGAAATCACATCTGTATCCATACGATCCCCAACCATTACAGCTTCTGCTGAATGACATCCAAGCATATTCAATCCTGTTCTCATCATCAGTGGATTCGGTTTCCCACAGAAATATGCCTGTGTACCTGTTGCCATTTCTATAGGTGCAATCAATGCACGACAAGCAGGAGCAATGCCGTTCTCAATCGGGCCGGAAACATCTGAGTTTGCTCCGATCAGCTTTGCACCTTTCAGAACTAAATTCGTTGCTTTTGTTAATGTATCCAATGAATAGGAGCGTCCCTCTCCCACAACAACATAATCCGGATTTACATCATTCATTGTGATACCTACATCATAAAGTGCATTTAACAGACCGGCTTCTCCTATCACAAATGCTGAACAGCCTGCCGCCTGTTCCTTTAAAAAAGCGGCTGTTGCCAATGCGCTGGTGTAAAAATGTTCTTCTGGCACATCAAGTCCCATCCTTGCCAGTTTCTGATTTAATTCCCGTGGTGTATATCCACTATTATTTGTCAAAAATAAATATTCTTTCTTTTCATCATGCAACCACTGGATGAATTCTGGAACACCTGGCAATATCTGATTGCCATGATAAATCACACCATCCATATCGCAGATGAATCCTTTTTTTTCATTAAAATCGATTATGGATTTTCTCATGTTCATATGCGCCCTGCCTTTCTTGTTTCTTTAGAATACACCTTGCTCTTTTCATAATAAAATAAAGCGCTATTTTCTACAAATATTTTTATATTATATCATCCACACATAAAATCAAATACATAGTACTGTGAAATCAAAGTAAATATTTCTATCAACAGAACCTTTTATGACAACATCTCTTTCACACAAATACTCCGATAATCACTCGGTGATATTTTATATCTTTCTTTAAATACTCGGTTAAATGTTCTCTGACTTTCAAATCCACTATCCAGACAAATGTTTGTAATAGAATCACTCGTATTTTCCAAACGATGGCATGCATAGTTCAGCCTTGCATCGTTAAGATATTGATTAAAGTTTCTATGGAATGTTTTGGAAAAGAGTCTGGATAAAACATATTTGCTCACCCCCAGATCTTTTGCCATCTCTTCCAGAGAAAACTTCTTCTTAAAATTTGTTGATATATAGGAAACTGTCTGGTAAATAAGATCATTGCTCCCCACACTACTCTTTTCTACCAAATTTAATTTTCCTATGCAGCGTGCCAACACAATTTGAAGATATGCCTGTGCAACAGTAATATCCGACTGTTCTGTCTCTAAAATTGCATTTATAACCCTATATACCTCCGGTTCAACCTTTTCCGCTTTGATGATTGGGTATTCAGGAGCCATGGATTGCATGATATCTGCAAATTTGACTATCGTAAATGGCGATGCGATCAGATAAGTCGCTTTATTTACACCGGGTGTCAGTACCTGATAATGATGAATAACATCTGGAAATACAAAGCCTATATCTCCTTTTTCCATATGGTATAGTTCCTGTCCGACACCAAGTTCTAATGCTCCACTTGTTACACAAACGATCTCCAGTGCATTATGAAGATGTGGTTCAATATGTTTTGACTTCCTATTTATTGCTATAATCTCCTCTTTTGTGTCAACATATTTTAACTGCATGAAATACTCCCCTTTGCAACATTTGTCTATATCTTCTTTCGATTTGGCAAGCAATTCTTTTACACCTATCTTATAATCAACTTGTAAATAAGGAAAGGAGGAATTGCAAATGAGCAACCTAAAAAAATATCTGAATGACCTTTTAGTATTCTACACTGAATATTTTGAGCATCCTTACCATGTATAAATACTAAAAGGACTATTTTGTGAAAACTGAATATTTTCTTAAGGCCATTTCACAAAAATGAAGTGGTCCTTTTTTATTTTCAAAATACAGTTCAATCACTTTATATATAGAAAAAAGCACTGTCTCATCGAGCAATGACCAGACAACGCTTTCTCCTGTCAATTCTAATTTATGTCTGATGCATCTGTTACTTCATCTGTAGCAATTCCTTTTTCTGCTTTCAGTTTTTTATTTGCATCTTCTACATTCATTCTTGAAAGTACAAACATAATCAATACATCTAAGATTAACGGAAGCCAAAGATACATAAACTGCATCATATCAAGTGCAGACTGCGGCTGAGTTACATTTGTTCCGATATATCCACTGAACTCAAGTATCCATCCAACAACAGCGGTTCCAATACCTCCACCGATTTTTACGCCAAGAGAAGTACAAGAGTACATCGTTCCGTCAATTCTCTTTCCCTGCGTAAGATAAGTGTATTCAGAGCAAGATGCGATAACTGCATTCATATCTCCCTGCCATGGTCCCTGACCTAAGGCTGCAAGAGCTGTAAATGCCATCATCAGCGGAACACTGCCCATATATCCGGCAACAACAACAAGTGCTCTACCGATGACTGCTAAGACGTAACCTCTTAAGTTCAGTTTATACATACCTTTCCACTTACCAACTAATGTCGGTGTGAAAATCAGGGCAATGATCAGTGGAATATTTACTGCCCATGCAAATTGTCCAAACAAATTCTTATTTTTCAGTACCCATGTCATATAATAAATGCCAGCTCCAATCATGGCACCATATAACTGCTGTAAAATATATGTTCCACAAATCATCATGTAATATTTGTTTTTAACAAGAAGCTTGAATGCCTGTACCATTCCGTACTTTTCATTATCATCCTTTACTTCTCCTTCGTTAAGTTCTTCCTCAGGAAGTTCCTTAACAGAAAGTGCTGAAATCGTATTTATGACAAGACCAATGATTGCATAGATAATAGCAACCGTTCTCCATGCCGCAGCATCTCCACCACATTTATCTACAAATCCAACTGTAATCGCCTGAATCAGAAGACTTGTTGAAAACGCAAAAATAAAACGGTAAGATCCCATCTGCACACGCTCTTTGCTGTTCTTTGTAATCAGTGACGTAAGTGCTGAGTAAGCAATATTGTTTGCTGTATAAAACACACCATTTAACAGTGTATAAGAGATAAAGAACCATGCGTATTTAGCCTTTGTTCCAAAGCTGACTGGTACTGCAAAGCAGCAGACCAGCGTAATGGCACAACCAATGTATCCGTATAGCATCCATGGCTTCGCTTTTCCCATTTTACTGTGTGTTTTGTCAATCATTGATCCAAAAAATATATCCGTAAAACCATCAAATAGTTTTGATAGGGCAATCAGGGTACCTACGACACCTGCAGCAAGTCCTACTGAGTCTGTCAGATAGGGCATCATGAAGGATGTCAGGAACGCATAGACCACATTTCCTGCGATATCACCCGAACCATATCCGATTTTGTTATACCATTTTAAATACTTTTTTTCTTCCATAGAATTCTTTTGCTCCTCATATTCATTGCACTTAGAATCTCAATATGTCTAACCGTATGATGTCTAATTATATTTTTTTCTCTGTTTTTGTCTGATTGCTCTGTATATCCGGACTTTACATTGCAATCAGACTATCCTTCTTTGTTTACGAGTTACATGAAACTTTATTATCACTTTACATACGGTATCAGCGTAAACTGGAACCGGAATAATACATCATCAAATCGGTACTGATCCAATACAACTGGACCACAACTATTAGAACCAATGCCATTTAATGCATAGTCAACGCAAAATACTACACTATCTGATTCTGTCAGTTCATAATTATGCGTTTTCTTCTCAAGTTCTTCCTGCGTATAATAAGAAGCATTGAATGAGAAGGCATTTTCCGCAGATACCATAATTCCATATCGGCTGTTGTTAAGCTCTACATATTCACAATCATAATGGCTTCCATTTTCCTGTGGGCGAATATAATCCTCATGCAAATCATCTACATTTGCATGATACAAACCGTGGCTCGCAGCCTGATGTTTATCACAATAACTTTCCTGTGGTCCCATTCCAAAGTATCTTACAGCTGAAAGTTTTTTATCCAGGAACATCCTCACACCAAATCTCGGAAGATCCGGGAATTCATCGTCTTTTGTTACTGCAATATCTGCATCAATCTTTCCAGCAGCTTCTATTTTCCATGTGATCGTCACATCAAGAATCTTCTGTACTGTCTCTGCCACAACGGATGCATGGCTTGTAATTTTCACACCATGTTTTCCCTGCACAACCTCTGTCGTATAGGCTCTTGTGTAAGCCTTATCATAGTGGGCTTTCTTCCATTCAGACTTGATGTACATATCGTTATCTGTTGGAGCTCTCCAAATATTTAATTCCATCGGATGGTTCAAGTATTCCCGCCCTGCGAATTTCATCTCTGTAAAGAGTACAGTACGTTTGTCTATGGTATAAGCAAATTCACGCCCCTTGATATGAATCTGTGTATCATTTTCATTTACCTGTAATTCAGAGTCCACTACTGTTTTTGGTATCCATTTCTCTGCAAGTTTACATTTTGTATCCTCTTTACTTACCTCAATTTCATCAAATCCAAGAATATGGTCTTCATCCAACAGTGGCAATTCCTTTTTCAGATGGTAAATAAGTTTTAAATAACATTTCCCATTCTCTGGAACATTGATCTTCAGGTTTGTTTTTCCTTCCCCGTGTGGTGCCACAGAAAACTCCGGAAGTATGCCTTTGCTGATCACAAGACCATCCTGTGTCAGCTCATAACTAATCTTCACATAATCTTTCAAGTCATCAAAATCCATGTAGTTATGAAGCACCAGTTCTCCGCTTTCTTTGTTATAGGAAATAACTCTTGCCGGGCGATAAACATTCTTGTATTCCAAAAGTCCTGTATGTACCGTTCTGTCCGGATATACTAATCCATCCATACAGAAGTTGCCATCATGAATTTCTTCGCCATGGTCGCCCCCATAAGCATATATAGTCTTTCCATTCTCAGCAGTTCCATGAGCAATCGCATGGTCACACCATTCCCAGACAAAGCCGCCGCACATTTTATCATTATCCTGAATCATCTGGAAGTAATCTTCAAAATCTCCAGGTCCGTTTCCCATGCTGTGACAGTACTCTACCAAAAGGAAGGGTTTGCTTCCATCTTTATCCAGATATTCCTGAATTTCGGAAAGCGCTGGGTACATCCGGCTGTACACATCCAGATTGCTGTAATCATATGTTTCATCATAATTACGGTATCTTGCACTCTCATATTGTGTGATACGGTCTGGATCAAAATTCTTTGTCCATTCCAGTGCTTTTTCAAAGTTGCAGCCATAAGCACTCTCATTTCCCATTGACCACATAACAATACAGAAACGGTTTTTGTCACGTTCCACCATGAGTTTTACGCGATCAACGATTGCCTCTTCCCATACCGGATCATCTGCAATCTTCTCATTCCATCGTTTGAACCGATTGTAATCAGTGTCTTCTTTTCTGTAGATCATAAATGGACCATGAGCTTCAATATCTGCTTCATCTATTACCATGAATCCATACTTGTCACACATTTCATAGAAAAATGGTGCGTTCGGATAGTGGCTGGAACGGATCGCATTAAAATTATGCTGCTTCATTAACGTAAGATCGGTTGTAATCTGTTCCGGATTGATTGTAAATCCAGTAACCGGATCAGAATCATGTCGATTGACACCACGGAATTTAATCTTCTGTCCATTTAAATAAATAACCTGGTCTTTAATCTCTATCTTTCTTAATGCAATGTGATCTACAATTACTTCATTCTCTGTTTCAAGAATCAGTTTATATAGATATGGATTTTCTGTATTCCAAAGTTCCGGACTTGCGATTTCTAATACAGCTGTTCCTTCTTCAGCAATACTTCCTAGTGCTACAACTGCTCCGTTTCTATCTTCAATCGAAATTTTTACATTTAACGGAGAGTAGAATTTCATTTCAATTTCTACTTTCGCAAACATATCCTCAATTCTTGTTTTAATATGATAATCACTGATTGCCTGTTTTGGGCGTTTCAAAATGTACACATCCCGGAAAATACCACTCATACGGAATTTGTCCTGATCTTCCAAATAGGAACCATCACACCACTTCATTACCAACACTGCCACCGTATTCGTTCCATCCTGAAGTACATCGGTAACATCAAACTCACTGGTCATATGCGAAACCTGGCTGTATCCTATGTAAGAGCCATTGATCCATATGTAAAAGCAACTGTCTACTCCTTCAAAGTTCAAAAAAGATTTTGGCGCTTTCTCATCTCTACTGTACTCAAAAGTATGTACATAGGCTCCACACGGAATGTCCTGTGGCACATATGGTGGATCAAACGGAAATGGATACCGGATGTTTGTATACTGGTGTGTATCATATCCAGCCATCTGCCATACACTTGGAACCTGAATCTCATCAAAATTTTCTGTATCATAATTCTTCTCAAAGAAAGAATCCTGAATGTCATAGATGCTGTTAAAATACTGGAATTTCCAAGTTCCATTCAATAACTGCATACGATCTGACTCTTCTCTGTGTTCCACCAAGTTATCCATTCTTCTGGATGCCGGAATATAATAGGCTCTGGCTGGCATTGTGTTTTCGTGCAGTACGCTTAGATTTTCATAATAACGTGGTACGATCATAAATAGCTCTCCTCCAATACATATACTTTTTTGTTCTTTGTTTTCCTAAAGCAAACCTTATACTTTACTTTTTTGTTTACGTTCCTTAGTTATGCTATATATAGCTTATCCTAATCCGCAAAATATGTCTATAAATTGGATTAGACAAAATATGCACTAAATGATACAATGATAAAAAGTGCGAAAAGAGGTGCTGTCCTATGTATTTGAACACCGGTTATTTGAACCACTCACATATGGATTTCAAAGACAAAAGTCGTCCGCTGATTGTAGGTAGCTGTGGTACTTACCGTCTTTCCAGACATCCCAAACTTCCGACCTACCGTCCAAGGGGTCGTCTGGATTATCAGATTATATATATCACTGCTGGTTGTGGGCATTTTCATTTTGATAATGTAAATAATGAAACGATTGTTCCAGCCGGCAACATTGTACTGTACAGACCGAAAGAACTCCAAAAATATGAATATTACGGAGAAGATAAGACAGAAGTATACTGGATTCATTTTACAGGCAACAATGTAAAAAATATCCTACGGCAATATGGATTCCCGGATAAAGAGCGTATATTTCAGGTCGGAACCTCTATGGAATACGAACAGATTTTCAAGCGTATTATCATCGAGCTTCAGCGTTGCCAAGATAATTATGAGGAAATGCTTGTCCTTCTGCTCCGTCATCTTCTTATCATCTTTCATCGGGAACTGACCAGGGAACATATCTCGAAAAATGAATACTTGGATCACGAGATGGATAACGCAGTTACCTTTTTCAGTGAAAATTATAACCAGAATATTAGCATAGATGATTATGCTGCCTCACGTGGAATGAGTGTCAGCTGGTTTATCCGAAACTTCAAAAAATACACAGGTTCTACACCAATGCAGTTTATTGTGGGAATCCGAATTAACAATGCCCAGATGTTACTTGAAACAACAACCTATTCCATCAATGAAATTTCTAAAATCGTCGGATATGATAATCAGCTTTATTTCAGCCGGCTTTTCCACAAGCTGAAAGGATATTCCCCAAGAGAGTACCGAAAGATAAGAAACAAGTTCTAAAATCCACAATATCATAAATCCAGTTTCCCCTCCAAAAGAGGATGCCACGGAATCATCAAATCAACGATTCCATGGCATCCTCTTCCGCTTCTCTCTTTTTGCTATTCTTATTTTACAAACTCACTCCTTATTCGCCATAGATTAGTGCTGGCAATCCTTGCTCTGTTTCATACTCTATCGTGCTTTTGTTCTCTATAGACGTTGCCGATCTACCGTAATATTCTCTGTTTGCAACCCCTTCCAAAATTGACGTTTCTGTCATATATTTTGAATATTCGTCTGCCGCAATAAGTTTTGTAGTAAAATTATCAAAATCCGGTGTAATGACAATCAATCCATTTTTAGCAGATTTCACGTCCTCATAGGAAAGTTCCAAATATCCCAATGAAAATCGAAATGATCTCATAAGCCGTCATCAGCGCTAAGCAAGCACCCCCAGACACTTAACGCCCTGTCATGGGTACTTTCCTTAAAGAGTACCCTAACATATATCATATGTTCTGCAAGAACAATTGTAATTTGAATCTTATTTTATAGACTCATCCCCTATAAATATTTTAATACATCAGATAAGTTATTAATTTCCATATCAGCTTTTTCACTCTCATCTGTTATATTCCACAAACTTCCAAATCCCTGTTTTACCCATATAGTTTTCATACCCAACTGTTTTGCGGGTACAATATCATTATCAATACGGTCACCAATCATGACTGCATTCTCTGGCTTACAACTGCTTCTTTCCAATGCAATTTCAAATATGCGCCTATCTGGTTTTGAAACGCCTTCTTCTGCTGATGCGATAATCAAATCAAGATATTTTCGTACTCCAAGATTTTCTAATCTCTCAGAAGTTCCTAATGATTGGTTTGCAATTACACCAATTTTATAAATTCTACTTAACTTTTTCAAACAATCTCTAGTATCTGTATACAGCCTCTCGTATTGCGATTCCCATTTAGGTAATTTCACCCCCAATTGCCTTGCTACCTCTAAATCTCCTTTTTTGTTTTCTTTATAAAACGACATGGCATATTTATAAATTTGCTCGTAAGTTAAACCTGATAAATCCGCTATCCTTTTCATCCTGTCTTCATAAACTTTGCTTTCATCAACCAATGTCGATCCAACATCAAAAAATAGCCATTTTATTTCGTCCTTTTTGGGGCAAAATCCTCTTTTTCTTGCTTCTTCTAGCAGTTTGGGTTGAATTTCTGGGTAAGTCCAATTAATCGGTAGTTCATCCATAATTGCTATTTTTTCAATTTCACTGTGAAGCTCTTTTTCAAATGTATGTATATCTGAGAAGAATAATTTTCCAAAAGTCTCCATTCCATCGAAATTATCTGGTGCAGTCACAGAATATATACAAATTGGAGTAATATCAAAAGTTATTGCTCCTGTTTCTTCATATAGTTCTCGTTTGGCTGTTTCAAGAATATCCTCACCATCTTCTCTATGTCCCCCCGGTGCCTCCCATGTATTTCTTTCCTTGTGCTTGCAAAATACCCATTTACCATTATGTCTGGCAATAATAACTGCAAACTTCAGCATTGAATCATTAATACTATCATAAAAATTCACTTTCGTCATATAATGCTCCTTATTAGATTTCATCTGTTTTCTTGCCATTATTGCTCTCACAAATAGAGCCAAACTAGAGCCATTTGATAAAACAAATGCCGAAAACCCGCATAAATACAGGTGAATATTACGGTGCGGCAGAGCCGCCAGTCCGGTGTGGCGAGAGCCACCTGTCCGGACTAACGGAGCCACCCCATTTTGTTTATTAAGTTACTAAGACTTCCCATACCTAAAATGGGATTCGTACCTTAAAAATTCAATATTTCAGCTAACAAAATAGTGATTTA